>DATCLH010000192.1:0-2375 GCA_036564035.1 Thermaerobacter sp. | reverse complement strand
GCAGGCGGCGGGCTGCTGGCCTACCTCAAGGACACCCAGAAGGTCGACCTCGATCACCTGCGCCGCCTGCGCACCGACGCCCTGGGGCAGTGGCTGGCCATCGACGCCAACAGCCGCCGCAACCTGGAGCTGGTGCGCCGGTTGCGGGACGGGTCCCGCCAGGGCACCCTGCTGGACGTGCTGGACCTGGCGCAGACGGCCATGGGGCGGCGCCTGCTGCGGCAGTGGATCGAGCGACCCCTGGTGGACGTCGACGCCATCAACGCCCGCCTGGACGCCGTGGAACGGCTGGTTGACGATCCCTTCCTGCGGTCCGGGTTGCGGCGCCAGCTGGAGGGCATGCAGGACCTGCCCCGGTTGCTGGGGCGGGTCGGCTACCAGCAGGCCAACGCCCGCGACCTCTTGGGCATCGCCCGCTGCCTGGAGCGGCTGCCGGCCCTGGTCGCCCTCTTGGAGCAGCAACCCCCGGACCGCCCCTCCGGGCGGCTGGCCGACCTCCGCCGGGCCCTCGACCCCGCCCTGGCCGAGCTGGGGGGCCGGCTGCGGGCGGCCCTGGTGGACGATCCGCCGGCGACCGTGACCGAGGGCGGCCTGATCCGGGAGGGGTTCCACCCGGAGGTGGACGCCCTGCGGCGGGCCGCGGCCGAGGGCCGCGACTGGATCGCCGCCCTGGAGGCCCGGGAGCGGGAGCGGACCGGGATCAAGTCCCTCAAGGTCGGGTTCAACAAGGTCTTCGGCTATTACATCGAAGTCACCCGGGCCAACCGCCACCTGGTGCCCGCCGATTACGAGCGGCGCCAGACCCTGGCCGCGGCGGAGCGCTTCGTCACCCCCGAGCTCAAGGCGATGGAGGACCGGATCCTGGGGGCCGAGGAACGGCTGGCCGCCCTGGAACACCAGCTCTTCCTGGAACTGCGGGGGGAGGTGGCGGCGGCCATCCCGGGCTTGCAGGCGACGGCCGACGCCCTGGCCGAGCTGGACGTGCTGGCCGCCCTGGCCGAGGCGGCCGCCCGTTACGACTACGTGCGGCCTCGGGTCACCACCGGGCGCCGGCTGCGGATCCGGGCGGGGCGGCACCCCGTGCTGGACCGGGCCCTGGCCGGCCGGTTCGTCCCCAACGACATCGACATGGACGGCCAGGAGGAGCGGGTGATGCTGATCACGGGCCCCAACATGGCGGGGAAGAGCACCTTCATGCGCCAGGTGGCCCTGATCGTCATCATGGCCCAGATGGGCAGCTTCGTCCCGGCCCAGGAGGCGGAGATCGGCCTGGTGGACCGGATCTTCTGCCGGGTGGGGGCCAGCGACGACCTGGCCTCGGGCCAGTCCACCTTCATGGTCGAGGTGGCGGAGACGGCCCTGGCCGTCCACAACGCCACCCCCCGCAGCCTGATCCTGCTGGACGAGATCGGCCGCGGGACCAGCACCTTCGACGGCATCGCCATCGCCCGGGCGGTGATCGAATACATCCACGACCGGATCGGCGCCCGCACCCTGGTGTCCACCCACTACCACGAGCTGACGGGCCTGGCCGCGACCCGCTCCGCCATCCGCAACTACCATGCCCGGGTGGTGGAGGAAGGGGACACGGTGCGCTTCCTCTGGCGCATCGTGCCCGGGGGCGCCGACCGCAGCTACGGGATCAACGTGGCCCGGCTGGCGGGCCTGCCGGTGGAGATCGTCGAGCGGGCCAAGGCGATCCTGGCGGAGCTGGACCGCCGGGCCGGCCCGCGGCAGCTGTCCCTGGCCGATCTGATGGCAAGCCCCGTGGCAGGCTCCGGGGCAAGCCCCGGAGCGGGGGCCGCTTCCACCGCGGTGCCTCCGGCCCCCGCGTTCCACGGCCGGGAGGAGGCTGCGGGTCCGGAAGATGGCCGGGAGGGGGACGGCCGGCGCACCGAGACCGGGGCCGCCGCAGGCCGGGGCCGGGGGTTGGACGGGGCCAGGGTCGATGAGGCCGCGGGCCGGGTGCCCGAGGCCGCGGGCCGGGTGCCCGGGACGGCACCGGCGGGCGTTCAGGACGGGGTGGAAGCCCAGGCGCAGGTGGCCGCCAGCGGCGAGCCCCTCGCCGGCGAACCCGCCCCCCGGGACCCGCGGGCCCCTGCTCCCGCCGCCCGGATCCCCGGCCGCGGGCCCGGCGGGGAGGAGGGCGGCACCGATCCCTGGGTGCGGCGGCTCCTCGACGAGCTGGAGCACCTGGACCTGATGCGGATGACCCCCCTGGAGGCGATGAACCTGCTCTACGCCTGGCAGCGGCGGCTGCGGCAGCGGCGCCAGGAGGCGTAGGGACGCCCAGGCGGCGACGGCGGAGCGGGGACGCGGCGCGGGGACGCGGTCCGAGGGCCATCGGCGGGACGGGCCGGCCGGCGGGCCCACCC
>DATCLH010000191.1:0-2124 GCA_036564035.1 Thermaerobacter sp. | reverse complement strand
GTTGCAGCAGCGATCCGGCCTTGCAAGACGGCCACCCCTCCGGGCGGTCGCGGGACCGCCGTGGTGCCCCTGGCACAAGCCTTCACCGGTACCGAGGCATGCTAACCGGGAGCCTTGCCTGTAGCAAACGGGCGTCGCCGCCCCCGGCGTCGCTGCCGCTGGCGCCGCCGCCCCCGGCGGCGGAGGGTCGGAACGGTTGGTTGCCGGCAGCCTTGGGCCGTGCCTGCAACCCAGCAGGGCGACCGGCGACGCCAGCCGGTGGCGCCGGCCGGTGGCGCCCATGGTGACGGCGACCGCGATGCCGGCCGGTGACGGCGACCGGTGACGGTAGACCGACCGCGGCGAGGAGGTGAAGCGGGCTTTGTTCGGAGGTACGACGGCGCTGCTCCTCGGGCTGGCCCTTCTGGTCTTGCTGGGCGTGACCCACCGGGTGCTCGACCGGATGCGGCTGTCCAAGACGGCAGCCCTGGCGCTCCTGGGCGTGATGATCGCCGGCACCTTCCTGCCGGAGATCTCCCTCGGGGCCGGGGTCAGCGTAGACCTGGGCGGGGCGCTGGTCCCGGCGGCCGTCGCCCTCTACCTGCTCTGGACGGCGGACCACGCCTTCGAACGCCGGCGGGCCCTGGTGGCGTCCCTGTGGACGGCCGCGGCCGTGTACGCCAGCGACTGGTTCTTGCCCAGCGACCCCGGAGGCGGGCGCTGGTGGCTGATGGACCCCCTGTGGGCGCCGGTGGTGGTGGCCGCCGTCTTCGGCTACCTTTCGGGGCGCTCCCGCCGCGCCGCCTTCATTGCCGCCACCCTGGGCGTCCTCCTGGTCGACCTGATCGGCGCGGTGACCAACAGCTTGCGGGGCATCCCCGGCGCCTGGGTCAACCTGGGCGGCGGCGGGGTGCTGGACGCCGTGGTCCTGGCGGGGGTGGGGGCCGTCGCCCTGGCCGAGCTGGTCGGCGAGACCCGGGAGTGGCTGGCCCGGCGCGCGCCCTGGCGGCGGGCCAGGGCGCGTCCCGCGCCGCCGCCGGCGGTGGCCGAACAGCCCACGGCGCCGTCGGTGGCGGCCTCCTGGCTGCTGGCCGCCCTGGCCTTGGGGGTGGTGGTGACCACGGCCTGGCTGGGCCCCCGCTACCAGAGCCCGACGGGTGACGAGCTGTTCGACACCCACATGGAGTTGCGGGAGATCGGCACGGGCCGCCTCCTCTTGACCTCCGCCCGGGTCATGGTGGTGGGCGACATCTGGATCGACGCCGCCGACCGGTGGTACCGGATCGTCCGGGTGGCGGGGCGCACCGCCTACGCCCGGGCCCTGCTCAACCCCGCCGACGGCACCCTGGCCGGTGGAACCGGCTCCCTGCCCCTGGCGACCGCCACGCCGCCGCCCGGCCTCTTCTCCGCCTGGCGTCTGGCGCCGCCGGGCCTGGCGCCCGATCCCTGGGGCGCCGCCCTGGGCGGGCAGGGAACGGCCATGGCCGGGGCAGCCGATCCCCTGACCGGGTGGGGCCCGGGCCCGCAGCCGGGACCCGCCTCCCTGGCCGCCGCCTTGCCCCTGGGCGCCCTCTTCCAGAAGGTGGTCGACCCGGCGCCGGTTCGTCCGACGCCGCGGGGCGAGGGGCTGATCGGCATCTACCACACCCACAACGACGAGTCGTACATCCCCACCGACGGCACCGCCAGCGTGGAGGGGCGCGGCGGGATCCACAAGGTGGGCGACGTCCTGGGGCGGGAACTGGCCCAGCACGGCTTCCGGGTGGTGAAGTCCGACGCCCTGCACCTGCCCCACGACCGCGGGGCGTACCGGCGCTCCCGGCGGACGGCGCTGGATTTCATGCCGAAGAACCCGCTGGTGCTGCTGGACGTCCACCGGGACGCCACGCCGCCCGAGTTCTACCGGGAGGTGGTCAAGGGCGAACCGGTGACCCAGATCCGGCTGGTGGTCGGGCGCGAGAATCCCTTCCGGCGGACGAACCTGGCCTTCGCCCGGCGCCTCAAGGCCGAGGCGGACCGCAGCTTCCCCGGGCTGGTCAAGGGGATCTACTATGGGCGCGGAAACTATAACCAGGACTTGGGGCCGCGGACCCTGCTGATCGAGGTGGGGGCCCACACCAACAGCCGCATCCGGGCGGAGCGCGG
>DATCLH010000190.1:0-5398 GCA_036564035.1 Thermaerobacter sp. | reverse complement strand
GGGTACGGGTCTCCTCCCATGGCGGGAGGGGCCGATGCCACCCTAAACGATTCGGCGCGGCGAACGAAAACCGGGTTAGCTATCGTTGGCGCGAGTCCAAGGCTTCGAGGCCGAGGCGACGATCCCGCGCCGGCTCCCGGTGACGACGAGGAGGACGGGACGATGATCATCTCCCGCCAGCAAGTTCTCAACGCCCTCAAGGCCTACGGTATGCAGCCGGGGGGCATCACGCCCAGCGGCGGGCCGGCGGGGCCGGTGGGGCCGGCTCCCGTTCAGCCTGCCGGCCCCAGCGAAACCGGGGGGACCGAGGCCCCGGCCGCGACCCCTGCGGCCGGCCGCGACCGGATTGATCTCTCCCCCGCGGCGGCCTCGGTCCAGCGCCTGGTGGAAGAGGCGCGCCAGTTGCCGGAGGTGCGGGCGGACAAGGTGGCCGCCCTGCGCGAGAAGATCGCCCGCGGCGAATACCAGGTCGATCCCCAGCAGGTCGCCGAGCGGATGCTCTACCGGTTGCTGGCGGACCGGGCCCAGGAGGAGCGTTGACCATGGCGCCCGCCCCATCCCCCGGGCAGCTCCAACCGGCCTCGCCATCCGGGGCCCCTGAGCAGGGGCCAGGAGGCCCAGTGCCCCCATCCGGCGCCGGGCTGCGGGCGGGGTGGGAGGCGGTTCCGGAGCCGGCCCCACGCCTCATTTCGCTCTCCGCCGAGGCCGCGACGGCCGCTGCCCTTGCCCGGCAGCTGGTCGACCACCTGGCGGCCATGGTCGAGCCCTGGGCCCAGTTGCTGGAGGCGGCCCGGGCGATGAACCGCGCCCTGGTGGCCGGGGATGCCGCCGCCATCGAAGCGGCCCTGGCGGGGGAGCAACGGCAGCTGCAGCGCATCGACGATCTGGAGCGGCGCCGGTTCGACCTGCAGCGACGCCTGGCGGCCGCCTGGGGCCTCGACGCGGCCGCCCTTTCGTGGGAGGAGCTGGCCCGGCGGTGCCCCGAGCTGGCTCCGTCCCTGGCCCGGTGCCGGGCCGCCCTGCAAGCGCTGGCCGAGGGCGTGGAGGTCCTGAACCGCCAGAACCGGGCCCTGGCCCGCCAGGGGCTGGCGTGGGCCCGCTTCGGCCTGCAGACCCTGGCCGCTGCCCGCGGGGCCGCGGCGCCCGGTTACGGACCCGACGGCCGGATCCAGTGGCGTCCCTCGGCCCTGGCGGTCGATCGCGCCTACTAGGACGGCGGAACCGGTAAAGGAAGGATGCCCCCGTGCGCAGCACCTTCTTCGGCCTGGAACTGGCACGGCTCGGCCTGTGGGCCCAGCAGCGGGCCCTCGACGTCACCGGCCACAACATCGCCAACGCCAACACGCCCGGCTACTCCCGGCAGGTGGCCCGGCTGGCGCCCACGCCCGCCTACGCTCCCCCGTCCCTGGCCATGCCCGTCGAGGCCGGTCAGGTGGGGACGGGCGTGCAGGTGGCAGACATCCAGCGGGTTCGCGACCTGTTCCTGGACCGCCAGGTACGGGACCTGGAGAGCCAGCTGGGCCGCTGGCAGGTGCGATCCCAGACCCTGGCGGAACTCGAGACCATCCTGGGCGAACCCTCCGATGCCGGCCTGACCCGGGCCCTCTCGGACTTCTGGGAGGCCCTGGGCACGGTGGCGAACCGGCCCGACAGCTTGCCGGCGCGGACGGCCGCCATTCAGCAGGCCCATACCTTGCTCGAGCGGTTCCAGGCCGCCGACCGCCAGCTGGCTGACCTCCAGCGCAACCTGGACGCCAGCATCCTGGCCCGGGTCGACCGGGCCAACCAGATTGCCACCCAGCTGGCCGACATCCACCGGCGGATCCGGGTGGCCACCGCCGCCGGCCAGTCGCCCAACGATCTCTTGGACGAGCGGGACCGGCTGGTCGAAGAGCTGAGCACCCTGCTCCCGGTGCGGGTGACGGAACGGGAGGGCGGCGCCTTGCGGGTCGAGGTGGCCGGCCTGCCCCTGGTGGACGGCCAGGTCGTCCACCGCCTGGTCACCCGGGAGGAACCGGCGGGCGCCGGATCCGGCGATCCCGGGGGTGGCGGTGGCGCGGGCGGATCTGGCGGGGCCGGGACCGGCGGGGCCGGGGCCACGGGCGATCTGGTGGTCCGGCTCTACTGGTCGGGGGATGCCGAGGTCCCGCCCGAAGGCGGGGCGGCCGGTTCCTCCGCTTTGATTCCCCTGGACGATGCCCGGCTCGAAGGCGGGGAGATCGACGGCTTCCTGGAGTCCCGGGACCGCCTGGTGGCGGGACTGCGCCAGGACTTGAAGGCCCTGTTCTTCGCCCTGGCCGAGGCCGTCAACGCCGTCCACCGGCGGGGCTACGGGCTCAACGACGGCCCGTCCGCAGACCCGTCCAGCCCCGGCGCTGGGCGCGACCTGTTCGTCCTGGGCACGGGCTCCGACCTGCAGGAGGTCACGGTGAACCCGGATCTGGACGACCCGGCCAACCTGGCCGCAGCCCTGGTGGCTGGGGCCCCCGGCGACGGCCGGAATGCCCTGGCGCTGGCCCAGCTGCGGCATGCCCCGCTCAACCTGCCGGGCAACGCCTCCGCCCAGGACTATCTGGAGAGCGTGGTGGCCGGGCTGGGGATCGCCGGGCGCCAGGCGCAAGAAGGGCAGCGAACCACCCAGCTCTTGATGGATCAGGTGGCATCCCAGCGGGAGAGCGTGCGGGGCGTCTCCCTGGACGAGGAGATGACCCAGCTCGTCCGCTACCAGCACGCCTACGCCGCGGCGGCCCGGCTGGTGACGGCCGTGGACGCCATGCTGGCCATCCTCATCGAGCGGACGGGCCTGGTCGGCCGCTGATCGGCCGGCGGCCGGCCGGTGGCGAAGAGACAGGCCGCCGGTCGCCGGGCGGCCGGTCGTGAAGAGGCAGACCGCCGGCAGCCGGGCGGCCGGGGCGTCATCTCAGGCGGGCCCGGTCTTCCGGGCCATCACCACGGCGATCGGGGGGAGCACGGGTGCGCATCACCGGCGGCATGATGATCACGACCCTGCTGGCCGACCTGCGGCGGGCCCAGCAGCGCCTGAGCACCTACCAGAACCAGCTGGCCTCTGGAAAGCGGGTCCAGCGGCCCTCCGACGATCCCGTCGCCACCGTGGACAGCCTGCGGCTGCGGGCCCGGCTGGCGGAGGTCGAGCGGCTGCGCGCCAACGCCCAGGACGCCCGTGACTGGCTGGAGGTCACCGACAGCGCCCTCGACCGGGCGACCCAGATCCTGCAGCGGGCGCGGGAACTGGCGGTCCGCGCCGCCTCGGGCACCCTGCCCGATAGCTCCCTCCAGGCGATCCAGGCCGAGGTCGAACAGCTCCAAGACCACCTGCTGGAGGTGGCCAACAGCACCCTCGGCGACACCTACCTCTTCGGCGGTTTTGCCACCCAACAGCCGCCCTTCGTGGCCGATCCCACGAGCCCTAGCGGCGTCACCTACCAGGGGATGAACGGGCCGATCCAGCGGGAGGTGGCCCCGGGCACCACGCTGGCCATCAACGTGGCGGGCGATGCGGCCTTCGCGCCGGCCTTTCAGGCCCTGCACGACCTGGCGGTGGCCCTGCAGAACCGCGACCTCCAGGCCATCTCCACGGGGGGGATCGGTGCCACCGACGCAGCCATTGACGGGCTGCTGCGGCTGCGGGCGGAGGTGGGCGCCAAGGTCAACCGCATCGAGCTCGGCCTGTACCGGATGGACGAGATCCGCATCGACACCGAGCAGCTGCTGAGCGGCGTGGAGGATGCCGACATCGCCGAGACGGCCATGCGCCTCTCGGTGTCCGAGGCGGCCTACAAGGCGGCCCTGATGGCCGGGGCCCGGATCGTCCAGCCGACCCTGATGGACTTCCTGCGGTAAGGTCGCTGTGGTCGAACGCGTCACCCCGGCCTCGGCCTCTGCCACCGCCCGGCCGCCGCTGGCCGCCGACCAGTCCCCGTGCAGCCAGGTCTCACCAGAAGGAACCCTAAGGCCGGTTGCGAAGGTTCCAGCGAGGTGAGCACCGGGTGAGCGACGGGCACCAGCAAAGGGATGCGCAGCATGAGGCGCAGCCGCAGGGAACGGAGCGGGGAACGCAGCGGGAGGAACAGGCGGGGCCGGGGGCCGCGATCCGGTTCGGCACCGACGGCTGGCGGGCCGTCATCGCCGACGAGTTTACCTTCGCCAACGTCCGGCGGGTGGCGTGGGCGCTGGCCGAGCACCTTGAGGCCACCGGCCGGGCCGGCCAGGGAGTCGCCATCGGCTACGACTGCCGGTTCCTCTCCGACCGGTTCGCCGGCGCCGTGGCCGGGGTGCTGGCCGCGGCGGGGATTCCGGTCGTCCTCTCCCGCACGGCCTGCCCCACGCCGGCTTTGAGCTGGGCGGTGGTCTCCCGGCGGCTGGGCGCTGGGGTGATGATCACCGCCAGCCACAACCCGCCCGAGTACAACGGCTTCAAACTCAAGGGCTGGTTCGGCGGGCCGGCCCTGCCCGAGGAGACGCGCCGGCTGGAGGCCGTGCTCCAACGGCAGGAGGCCGAGCGCCGTGGTTCACCGCCCCCGCCCGGCATGGATCTGGAGGAGGCCCGCCGCCGTGGGCGGGTGGAGGACGCCGACCTGATCAGCCCCTACGTGGCCCAGCTACGGGAGTTGGTGGACTTTGACCGGCTGCGCCAGGCCCGCCTGCGGGTCGTGGTCGACCCGATGCACGGCGCAGCCCGGGGGATCCTGGCCGGGTTGCTCCGAGAGGCCGGCGCCGAGGTGACGGAGATCCGCGGCGAGTTCAACCCCAGCTTTGGAGGGCTGGCGCCTGAACCCATCGCCCGCAATCTGGGCCCGGCGGTGGAGGCGGTGCAGGAACTGGGCGCCCAGGCCGTGCTGGTCACCGACGGGGACGGCGACCGGGTGGGCGCGGTCGACGCCACCGGCGAGGTCCTCGACGCCCAGCGAATCTTCGCCCTCTTGCTCCAGCACCTGGTAGAGGTCCGCGGCTGGACCGGTTCCGTGGTCAAGACCTTCGCCGGCACCCGCATGGTCGACAAGCTCGCCGCGCGTTATGGCTTGCCCTTCCGGGAGACACCCATCGGCTTCAAGCACGTCTGCGAGTACGCCCTCAAGGAAGACGTGCTGATCGGCGGGGAGGAGAGCGGCGGCATCGGCATCAAGAACCACATGCCCGAACGGGACGGGCTGCTGTGCAACCTGCTGCTGGCGGAGATCATGGCCACCCGCGGCCGTACCCTGGGGGAGCAGGTGGCGGCCCTGATGGCGGAGATCGGCCCCCACTTCTTCCAGCGGCGGGATCTGCACCTCACCCCCGACGGGAAGAACCGGCTCCTCGAGCGCCTGCGCGAGGAGCCGCCGGCCCGCCTGGCCGGTTGGCCCGTCGAGAAGGTCGACCCCCTGGACGGCTACAAGCT
>DATCLH010000189.1:0-4847 GCA_036564035.1 Thermaerobacter sp. | reverse complement strand
AGTTCTCCGGCTGCCAGAAGGCCGTCTCCTCCAGCCCCGGCTCCAGCCCGGGCGGGAAGTTGATGTGGGAGCCCAGGTTGGCCGCCGCGGCGATCTGGGTGAACTTGATCGCCCGCTGGGGCGCGCCCTTGACCCGGAACTGGCCGTCGACGAACTCCAGGTCCTCCGGGCTGCACTCCAACTGGTGGGCGGCGATCAGGGCCGCCTTCCTCTTGACCTTCTGCAAGGCCTGGTAGAGGGCGATGCCACCCACCGCCGCCGAGCGGCTGCCGTAGGTGCCCAATCCGATGGGCCCGCGACCCGTGTCGCCGTGGAGCACCTCCACGTCCTCCGGCGGGATGCCCAGCTCGCTGGCCACGATCTGGGACCAGGCGGTCTCGTGGCCCTGGCCGTGGGCGGACGAGCCGGTGTAGACCGTCACCTTGCCGGTGTGGTGGACCCGCACCTGGGCCGACTCGAACAGGTTGCCGCCGTAGAAGGTCCCCGCCAGGGCCGCCGAGGGCGCCAGGCCGCACGCCTCGATGTAGCTGGAGATGCCGATGCCCAGCTGGAGCCGGTCCCCCCGCTGCCGGCGCTCGGCCTGCTCCCGCTTGAGGTCGTCATACCCGACGGCCTCCAGGGCCTTGTCCAGGGCGGTGTGGTAGTCGCCGGAGTCGTAGGTGATGCCCACGGGGTTGGTGTAGGGGAACTCGTCCTTGCGGACGAAGTTCTTGCGGCGCACCTCGGCCGGGTCCAGGCCGAGTTCGTCCGCCAGCCGGTCGATGGTCCGCTCCAGGAAGTGGGTGGCCTCCGGCCGGCCGGCGCCGCGGTAGGCGTCGGTGGGCGTCTTGTTGGTGAAGACGCCGGTAATCTTGATGGCATGGTGCTTGTGCCGGTAGGGCCCGGGCGAGACGATCAGGCCCAGGATCGGGATGTAGGGCGTGTTGAGCTGGTTGTAGGCGCCCAGGTCGCAGATCCAGTTGATCCGCATCCCCAGGATCTCGCCGTCCCGCCGGGCCGCCACCTCCACGTCGATGATGCCCTCGCGGCCGTGGATGGTGGTGACGAAGTTCTCCCGGCGATCCTCCACCCATTTGACGGGGCGCCGGAGCTGCCGGGCCAGATAGGGCACGATGACCTCTTCGGGGTAGACGTTGAGCTTGGCTCCGAAGCCGCCGCCCACCTCCGGCGCGATGACCCGCATCTGGTGCTCGGGCACGCCCAGGATGCCGCACAGGTTGACCTTCAAGAGGTGCGGGATCTGGGTCGTGCTCCAGACCGTCAGCTCGCCCGTGGCCGGGTGGCAGTCGGCCACCACCGCCCGCGGTTCCAGGGCCATGGGCACCAGGCGCTGCTGCAGGTGCCGCTGGCGGATCACCACGTCCGCCTCGCGGAAGGCGGCCTCCACGTCGCCGCCGGCGGCCTCCCACGTATAGGCCACGTTGGTGTCGAACTGGTCATGGACCAGGGGCGCCCCGCTCTCCATGGCCTTCTCCGGGTCGACCACCGCGGGCAGGGGCTCGTAGTCGACCTCGACCAGGGCCGCCGCATCCTTGGCCGCCGCCCGGGTCTCGGCCACGACGACGGCCACCCCCTCGCCCACGTGGCGCACCCGGTCGATGGCCAGGGGCCAGTGGGGCGGGTTCTTCAGCCCCTCGTAGAGCCAGGCGCACGGCAGCGGGGCCATCAGGCCTGCCTTGAGCTCCTCGCCCGTGAGGACGGCCACCACGCCGGGCGCCGAACGGGCCGCCGCGGTGTCGATCCGCCGGATCCGGGCGTGGGCGTGGGGGCTGCGCACCACGGCCATGTGGACCATGTTGGGCAGCTTGATGTCGTCGGTGTAGGTGCCCGACCCCGTGATCAAACGGGGGTCTTCCTTGCGCTTCAGCCGAGCGCCAATGCCTGCGACCGCCACCGTCTTCACCCCCCTCGCCGGCGACCGGGGTCAGTCCGCGGCCGCGCTGCGTTCCTGCAGGCGGCGGGCCGCGTACTGAACCGCGCGGACGATGTTGTGGTAACCCGTGCAGCGGCAGAGGACGCCTTCCAGGCCGCGGCGGATCTCCTCCTCCGTGGGGTTCGGGTTGACCTCCAGAAGGTGCGCCGCGGCCATGATCATGCCCGGCGTGCAGAAGCCGCACTGGAGGCCGTGCTGCTCCCAGAACCCCTCCTGGACCGGGTGGAGCCGGCCATCCTGGGCCAGGCCTTCAATGGTCACCACCTCGGCGCCGTCGGCCTGCACCGCCAGGACGGTGCACGACTTGACCGCCTGGCCGTTGAGGTGGACCGTGCAGGCGCCGCAGTTGGACGTGTCGCAGCCGACGTGGGTGCCGGTCAGGCCGAGTTCTTCCCGCAAGAAGTGGACCAAGAGGGTGCGGGGCTCCACCTCGCGGGTGTAGGTCCGGCCGTTGACCTTGAGGGTCACCGGCACCCGCTGGCCGGCCGCTTCCGGGCCGGTCCCTGCCATGACGCCGCCCGACCTCCTTTCACGGGCCCACGCCCGCATGACGGATCCTGAACCCGGCGGGACGAGGACCCACCGGATCCGCTTGGGGGATGGGGACCGGGTGACGGCCGCCGGCCGGCACCGGAGAAGCCGCCCGCCTGCGGCCGGGTGGTGGGCCCCAACGGTCATGGGTCCCGGGCCCTGCAGGCCTGGAGCTCTCCGTAGGACGAACCGGCCCCGCGCCTCCCCGGGGCCCACCGCGGCGGCCAAGCCGCCGGGCCGGCTCCCGGGCCGGTTCCCGCTGCGCTGGCGAAAGGCGTCGTAGGGTGGCTGGACGGTGAACGAAACCGCGATGCATCCCCCGTCATCCGATGGAATACGGCGGACAGGTTCCAACTCCTGCCGGGCGGGGGCGGGTGATCCCCCTCGGCTTCCGCGCACCGGGCTTGCCGGGCCCGCGGCCGGCGCGACCTTGGCGGTGCTACAATAGCGGCATGAAGGAACCGGCCACGAGGGAACCGAGCGCGTCCCCGCCGCCTGCCGATCCGGCCGCGGCCCTGGACCGGATCCACCGGGACGTCATCGCCTGCCGCCGCTGCCCGCGGCTGGTCGCCTACACCGCCGAGGTCGCCCGGACCAGGCGCCGGGCCTACCGGGACTGGGACTACTGGGGGCGCCCGGTGCCCGGCTTCGGCGATCCCCGGGCCCGGCTGCTCATCGTGGGGCTCGCCCCCGCCGCCCACGGCGCCAACCGGACGGGCCGCATGTTCACCGGCGACGCGTCGGGCGACTGGCTGTACCGCGCCCTGTACCGGGCCGGGTTCGCCAGCCAGCCCACCAGCATCCACCGCGACGACGGCCTGCGGCTGCAAGACGCCTACATCACCGCCGCCTGCCACTGCGCCCCGCCGGACAACCGGCCGTCCCGGGAGGAACTGGCCGCCTGCAGCCTCTACCTCGACCGGGAGCTGGAGGCCCTGACGGCGCTGCGGGTGATCGTCTGCCTGGGGCAGATCGCCTTCGAGGCCGTGCTGCGGCGCATGCGGGAACGGGGCTACGGCTGGCCGGTGGAGGTGGAGCCAGGGCAAGGGCCTGCGGGGGGCGACGGTCCGGAGGGCGATGGCCCAGGGGGCGGTAGCCCGCCCGGCTGGCCGGCCACGCCGTCCCCGGCCCCTTCTCCCCGGACGAACCGGCGGCCGGGCAAGCCCCGCTTCCGTCACGGCGGCGAGTACCGCTGGCTGCCGGCGGACCCCCGTGCCGGCGGGGCGGCGGCCCGCGACGCCGGGGCCCCTGGGGCGACGCCCCCCGGGAACCTGCCGGTCCTGCTGGCCAGCTACCACCCCAGCCGCCAGAACACCCAGACCGGGGTGCTGACCGAGGCCATGTTCGACGCCATCTTCCGGCGGGCCCGGCAGCTGGTGGACGGCGAGGCCGCCCGGGGCGGGCCCGTCTCCGCCCTCTCCGGCAAAAGCGCCCGGAGGCGAGGCGCATGACGCCCCCGCCCGCGATGCAACGGGGCCCGCACAACGCCATCACCGACGTCGCCGGCGTCCGGGTCGGCCACGCCACGGTGATCCGCGGCGAGGGCCCCTTGCAGCCCGGCCAGGGGCCGGCCCGCACCGGCGTGACGGTGGTGCTGCCCCCCGGCGACCTGCGCTCGATCTACGACGCCAAGTTCCCCGCCGCGGCCCACGTGATCAACGGCTTCGGCAAGGCCCTGGGCCTGGCCCAGGTGATGGAGCTGGGCCGCCTGGAGACGCCGATCCTGCTGACCAGCACCCTCTCCATCTGGCGGGCGGCCGACGCCCTGGTCGACCACATCCTGGCCGCCCACCCGGACATCGGGGTCCGGGCGCCGACGGTCAACGTGGTGGCCGGCGAGTGCAATGACGGCTGGCTCAACGACATCCGGGGGCGGCACGTGGGCCCGCGGGAGGTGGCAGAGGCCCTGGCGGCGGCCGCCGGCGGCCCGGTGGCCGAGGGCAGCGTGGGAGCGGGGACCGGCATGGTGTGTTACGGCTTCAAGGGCGGGATCGGCACCGCCTCCCGGGTCTGGCCCTTCCCCCTGCCCGGCGCCGGGGACGAGCCCGTCACCCTGGGTTGCCTGGTCCTGGCCAACTTCGGCCGGAGCCGCGACCTGACCATCGCCGGGGTTCCGGTGGGCCGGCTGCTCGACGCGTCGGGCGAACCGTCGGACGAACCGGCGCCGGCGCCCGCCCGCGCCGCCGCCGGCGGCGAAGGGGACCCGGCCACCCCCATGGGCTGGACAACCGCCGCCCCCACGGGCACCCCGCCCGGTGCGCCGGGGGCAGGGGCATCCGGTGCCCCAAGCACGCCTGCCGAGACACCCGGCCCCACCGGCGAGGGCGGCTCGGTGGTGGTGGTCCTGGCCACCGACGCGCCCCTGACCTCCCGCCAGCTGGGC
>DATCLH010000188.1:0-3289 GCA_036564035.1 Thermaerobacter sp. | reverse complement strand
AACGCGCCGGGGATCAACGACGGCGCCGCGGCCCTGGTGCTGATGGACGGCGAGCGGGCCCGGGCCCTGGGGCTCAAGCCCCTGGCCACCATCGTGAGCCAGGGCCAGGCCTCCCTGGATCCCCCTTACCTGCACACCGTCCCGTACTACGCCGCCGAGCGGGCCCTGCAGAAGGCCCGCCTGAGCTGGGACGACATCACCCTCTTCGAGGTCAACGAGGCCTTCGCCGCCGTCGCCCTGACCACCATGAAGCTCGGCAACTGGGACCCGGAGAAGGTCAACGTCAACGGGGGCGCCGTGGCCCTGGGCCACCCCATCGGCGCCAGCGGCGCCCGCATCCTGCTGACCCTGGCCTACGAGCTGTGGCGACGGGGTGGCGGCTACGGCATCGCCACCATCTGCAGCGGCGGCGGCCAGGGTGAGGCGACGCTGATCCGGGTCGAAGCCTGAGACGGGGGGCGACCCGCCTTGTCGGACCTTGACGCCATGGTACCCGGCGGCGCCGGGGGGCCGGGGGAGGAGCGGGCGGCCCCGGAGGGCGCCGGCCGCGAGGAGCCGGCCGGCGAGCCCACCGGTCCCTCCTTCCGGCCGCCCTTCCCCACGGACCGGCTGCCCACGGTGGCCGAGGCCCGGGAGCGGATCCTGCGGGCCGCGGGCCGGCCGCCCGCGGCTATGGAAGAGGTGCCTTTAGCCGCGGCCCTGGGCCGGGTGCTGGCCAAGCCCGTCTACGCGCCGGAGGACGTCCCCGGCTTCCACCGCTCCACCGTGGACGGCTACGCGGTGCGGAGCGGCGACCTGCGGGGCATCGAGCCCGGGCGCCCGGCCCGGCTGCGGGTGGTGGGGCGGGTCCTGGCCGGCCAGGCGGCCGCCGTGGCGGTGGAACCGGGCCAGGCGGTGGCGATCCCCACCGGCGGCATGCTGCCGCCCGGCGCCGACTGCGTGGTGATGTTCGAGCACACCACCCGGGAGGGGCCCTGGCTCCTGGTGCACCGCTTCGCCGGGCCGGGCGATAACGTGATCGCCCGGGGGGAGGATGCCGCCGCCGGCCTGGCCCTGATGGCGCCGGGACGGCGGCTGGGGCCCGCGGAGCTGGGCGCCCTGGCCGGCGCCGGCGTCACCCGGGTGACCGTGGCCCGGGGGCCGCGGGTGGCACTGCTCCTCACCGGCGATGAGGTGGTGCCGCCCGAGGCGACGCCGGGACCCGGCCAGATCCGGGACATCAACGGGGTCGCCCTGGCCGCCAGCCTGCGCCAGGACGGGGCCGAGCCGCTGGACCCCGTCTACGTTCCGGACGAACCCGCCGCCTTCCGCCGGGCCCTGGCAGAGGCCCTGGCGGCCGCCGACCTGGTGCTGATCTCCGGCGGCAGCTCCGTCGGGGAGCGGGACCTGACCGCCCAGCTGGCGGCGGAACTGGAGCCGCCGGGGGTGATCCTCCACGGGATCGCCCTCAAGCCCGGCAAGCCCACCCTCTTCGCCATGGCCGGGCGCAAGCCGGTGTTCGGCCTGCCGGGCAACCCGGTCTCGGCCCTGGTGGTGTACCGCCTGCTGGTCCGGCCGCTGCTCCAGCGCTGGCTGGGCCTGGAGCCCCAGCCGGGTCCCGGCCCCCGGATCCGCGCACGGCTGGAGACGGCCCTGCGCCGGCCGCCGGACCGGGAGGAGTACGTGCCGGTGGCCCTGATCTGGCGGGGCGGCGAGTACGGCGCCCGGCCCCAGCCCCGCAAGTCGGGCCTGATCACCGCCCTGGCCGGTGCCCAGGGGCTCGTCCACCTGCCCCGGGACATCGACGGCCTGCCCGCCGGCGCCGAGGTGGAGGTGATCCCCTGGTGAACGAGGCGGCGGGGCCGGGCTGGACCCACCTGGATGCCCGCGGCCAGGCCCGCATGGTCGACACCAGCGGCAAGGCGGTGACGGTCCGGGAGGCCGTGGCCCGGGGCCGGGTGCGCATGGCGGCGGCCACCCTGGCCCGGCTGCGGGCGGGCGACGTGCCCAAGGGCGACGTCTGGGCCGTCGCCCGGGTGGCCGGGATCCTGGCGGCCAAGGAGACGGGCCGCCTGATTCCCCTCTGCCACCTCCTGCCCCTGGACGCGGTGCGCGTCGACTTCCGGTTGGGCCCGGAGGCGGTGGAGATCCAGGCCACCGCCCGCACCGCCGCCCGCACGGGGGTGGAGATGGAGGCCCTGACGGCGGTGGCCGTGGCCGCCCTCACCCTCTACGACATGTGCAAGGCCCTGGACAAGGGCATGGTGATCGAGGACATCCGGCTGGTGCGCAAGGCGGGCGGGCGCAGCGGCGAGTACGTGCGCCCGGACGAACCGGCCTGGGAGAGCCTGGGCGATCCGGTGGGGCCGGCCGCCGGCCCGGCGGGGCCGGTCGCCAGCCAAGGGGGGCCGGGCAGCGGCCCTTGGGGGCGGGACGGCGGCCGCTCCGGGGCCGGACCGGCCTGATGACCCCGCCGGGGGGCGGGGCCGGCGGGGTCCACCGGACGAACGGGCCCGGGGATCCGGCCGGGCGGATCGGGCCGGGGGCGGAGGTGCAGACCGTGCAGGTGGCGATCCTCACCGTCAGCGACGGCGTCAGCCAGGGCTGGCGCCAGGACGCCAGCGGCGACTACCTGGCCCGCTGGGCGGCCCGGCGGGGGGCCACCGTGGTGGCCCGGGGGGTCGTCCCCGACGACCGGCAGGCCATCGCCCGCTGGCTGGAGGCGGTGGCGGCGGGCCGGCCGGTGCCCGATGCCCGGCCCGCCGCGACGCCGGACGGGGGGGCAGCCGTGGCCCCGGGTGGGGGGGCGACCGCGGCGCCGGGTGACGGGACGGCCGTGGCGCCGGGCGGCGGGGCGGCCGCGGCGCCGGGCGGCGGGATGGCCGCCGGCGAGCCACCGGCAGGCGCTTTGGATCCCCGCCGGGGCGGCGCCGCCGGCGGGTTCGTCCCGGACCTGATCCTGACCACCGGGGGCACGGGCCTGGGGCCGCGGGATGTGACGCCCGAGGCCACATTGGATGTGGTGGAACGGGTGGTGCCGGGGCTGGCCGAGCGGATGCGGGCCGTGACGGGGGCGCAGAACCCCATGGCCTACCTGTCCCGGGCGGTGGCGGGGATCCGCGGCCGGACGCTGATCGTCAACCTGCCGGGCAGCCCGCGGGGGGTGGCCGAGTGCCTGGAGGCCCTGGAGCCGCTGCTGGATCATGCCCTGGCCATCCTGCATGGGGGCGGCCACGGGCATGGGGACGGCCCCGGGCCCGCTGGTACCGGCCCGGGTCCTTCCGGTCACCACAGCCCCGGCCCCGCCCAC
>DATCLH010000187.1:0-2092 GCA_036564035.1 Thermaerobacter sp. | reverse complement strand
CAGGGTCGGCGACGGCGTAGTATCCGCGCAGCAGCAGGCGCAGGGGGTACGCTGCAGCGGTGTCGTGCCGGCAAAGTGCCGGTGCAGGAGACGCGCTGCGGTGGCGCGGCGCTGGTGACGTGCCGGCTCAAAAGGTACGCTGCTATGGCGCAGTGCCCGCGCCGTGCCGAGCGCGGCGTTCCCTGTGGGATCCCCAGCAGGGTTCCGCGGGGTGACCCGTTGACCTGAAGAAGGAGAGTGCCATCCCATGAAACGCATCGCCGGGCAGCCGGGCCGCACCGGCGGGGCCAGGCGACCCGACCGCGCAGGCGGAGCCTACCGGCCCGTGGCCTGGATGGCCCGCCTGGTCAGGACCGTGGTGCCTTCGGGACTCCCACCTTCCGTGTACTGGCTCACCGCCGGTCAGGTGGTCGACTCCCTGGGGAGCGGGCTGGTCTTCCCCTTGACAACCCTTTTCGTTGTGCAAGTGCTGGGCCGGGATCTGACCTGGGCGGGCACAGTGGCCTTCTTCCACTCGCTGTCTGCCACCCTGGGCGCCGCCCTGGGCGGCCGCCTGGCCGACGGCACAGGGCGAAAGCCCGTCCTGCTCTGGAGCCTGCTCGGCTCCGCGGCCTGTTCCTTCGTGCTGGGCTGGCGGCAGGAGGCCACCACCTACGCGGCTGTCACCGTCGTCTTCGGCCTGGCGATCAGCCTGTTCCGGCCTGCCTCCCAGGCCCTGGTCAGCGACCTGGTTCCCGGGCGGGAGCGGCAGGTCTTTGGGCTCCTCTACATGGCCAACAACCTGGGCGTGGCCGCCGGCGCGGCCCTGGGCGGCCTCCTGGCCAGCTGGTCCTTCCGGGTGGTCTTCTGGGCGGACGCCCTGACCTATGCCGCTTTCGCGCTGCTTCTCCTCAAGGCCGTTCCCGATCCCTACGGGGAAACGCTCCGCCGGCGGCGCCGGCGGAGCACCTGCCCCTCCACCGGCCTCGCCCCGGAAACGCCCGCCCCGGGGACGGCCGGAACCGCTGCCGGGGAGCCTGCCGGCCCTTGCCACGGGGCCGGGGCGGCCTCCGGCAAGCTTGCGGAGGCCGGATTTGCAAGCCCTGCGGAAGCCGCCAGCGATCCCTCCGGCAGGCCCGCGGACGCCGCAGGGGCCACCTCGGTCCGGGTCCCCACCCCAGGGGATGAGCCCGCCCGCCCGGCCGCGGCAACCGCGGAGGCGCACCCCGCACGGAATTCCGGTGGTGCAGGCGTTGCGGCGGGCCCGCTGCCACAGATCTCGCCGGGGCCGCAGCGGCCGGTCGCCAACCCGGTTCCGGCCCGGCCGGCCTGGCACACGCGACTGGCCGCCTGGCATGCCCAGGGACTCGTCACGGTGGTGCTCCTGGCCGTGGGCAGCGTCGGCCTGTTCTTCCCGTATGCCCAACTGCATACGGCCCTGCCGGTCGACATGACGCGCCGGGGGTTCAGCGAAGCGGCCTACGGCCTGCTCTGGAGCCTCAACGCGGTGCTGGTCGTCGCCCTGACTCCGGTGGCCTCCGCCTGGGCCGAACGGCGGGGCTGGACCCTGGACGGGATGCTGAAGGCCTCCGCCGCCCTGCACGCCGCGGGCTTCGGCCTGCTGACCTTCACGGCGGAGTGGACGGCTTACGCCCTGTTTGCCTCGGCGATGGTGATCATCACGGTGGGCGAGGTGCTCCACGCGCTGTCGTACAGTGCCGCCGTGGCACGGGTCGCGCCCGCCGACCGCCGCGGCTCGTACCAGGGGCTGGCCGGCACCATCGCCGGGGTGGCCTGGATGGCCGGGCCCCTGGGAGGCGGGCTGATCGCCGACCGGCTGGGCATGGTGGCCCTCTGGTCCCTCACGGCGGCCACCAGCCTCGGCGCCCTGGCCGTCTTCCGGCTGGCCGAAACGGCCGAGGCCTTGCGGCGCCGCTCGGCCGGTTCGACCGGGTCCGGCGCAGCCGGTTCGGCCGAGGTCCCCGCCACTCCGCTGTGATGGTCACCCCGGGGAAGCCGGTGCACGGGCAGGCCGGTGCGCCAGAGCCCGGGAACCCGGCCGGTGCCGCACCCCTCGAACCTTGCTGCGAGCGGGCCTCGCGAGCGGTGCCCC
>DATCLH010000186.1:0-4608 GCA_036564035.1 Thermaerobacter sp. | reverse complement strand
CCCCGGGTGCTCAAGGGGGCCGGCGCCGGTTCCTCCGCCGCCTCCCAGCGCACCGTCCCCGCCTCCACGCCGGCGGGTTGCGTCCGGGCGATGGGGTTCCCCTGGGAGCTGGGCGAGGGCCGCCGGGTCAGCTGCTGGGCCACCTGCCGGTCGACCCGGCCCTCGGCAGGCTGGTCGGGCGCGTAGGCCACGGCCTGCGGGGCCCCCTGCTCCCCCACGGGCAGCAGCTCCCGGGCCGCTGGCACCCGCCGGACGCCCTGGCGCCGGCGGGCTTCGAGGCGTCCGGCTTCCTCCAGGGCCTGGCGATCAGGCGCCAGGGGCTCGGCGAAGGCCGCCCGGTGGCTGCCCCGGTTCGGCTTGCCGTAGAAGAGGTCGGGGCGGCGCACCCACAGGGACTGGCGGATGTCGTCCTTCTGGTTGGGTCCCGGCCCGGTGACCGCACCGGTCTCGCCGGCCACGCCGCCGCCGGTTCCACCGCCGGCGCCGGGGCCGCTGGTGCCCAGGCTCCGGGTCCGGTTGGCGCCGGCCCGGCCCGGACCGGGCGTCCGGTCGGCCCCCTCTCCGGCCACCTGGTAGGCCGGCAGGGGGATGGGACCGGTGGGGCGCCCTCCGGCCCGGGCAGCCCGCAGGCTGACAGGCCGGGCCTGGAGCGGCTGGGGGATCAGGCGGCGCGCGGCGCGACCTCCCCCTGGCTGGCGCCCGCCGGCCTCCGCAGGGCTTGCGGCTTCCCCGGTGGGGGCCTGCAGGCCGGGGCGGGCCCCGGCGCCGCGGTGGACCGCGGGGCGTTGGGCCTCTGGATCCTGGCGGGCGTCCCCGCCGGCCCGCTCCCCGCCGCGGCGGATCTCGGCGGCGGGTCGCGGTGCCACGGCACGGCGGGGCCCTCGTTCGGAACCGTTGCCGCTGGTGGACTTCACCATGCTCTCCGCTCCTCGACGCAACCCCGAAGGGGCTTGGTGCACGGGGACCGTTGGTCCGCCGTCGTCTGCAAGGAGTATGCCCCTCCGGACCGGCACCGCCGGCGGAGCGACCGGCCGCCGGCGCACCCCGCCGCCGGGCGGCGGCCCCGGTCCTGAACGGCGCGGGCGGGGTGCGGCAGGGGCTGTCGGGTAGCCGGCCCCCAGCGGGTGGGCGTCACGGCGCCAGGTGGGACCGGGGCCGGTGGAGGAACGACGGGCCTGCCCGTCCCGGTGGACCGGCTGGCCCCGGCGGGCAGCGGGCGCCGTCCCGACGAACCGGTTGGCCCCGGAGTGCAGGGGGCGCCGTCCCGGTGAACCCGTGGGCCCCGGCGCGCGGGGACGCCGTGCCGGTAAACCCGTGGGCCCCAGCGCTCAGGGGACGCCGTCCCGGTGGAGCTGGTGGGCCCCGAGTACGGGGGCGGGCGCCGGGGCCGAGCCGGCGGCGCCCTAACACGGGGGCCCGGCCGGTTCGTCCGGCCGGGCCCCTTCGGGGTCCTTGAAGTCTCTGTCCCTGTCGTATCGGCGCCCGCCGCAGGCCGGCGGCCCGCTGCCGGCGGCCGCTCCTGGTCGGGGACGGCCACCGGGCGTAGCGGGCGCGGCCCGCTCGGGTCTCGGGCGTTGGTGCCGGCCACGCCTCGGGCGGCCGGTTCATCCCGCGGTGGGGATGCAGACGACCTCGCCGGGCCAGATCCGGTCGGGATTGGTGATCTGCGGGTTGGCGTTGATCAGGTCCTGCAGCTCGACGCCGAAGCGCTGGGCGATGGTGAACAGGCTGTCGCCCGGCTGGACCACGTACTGGATGCCCGCGCAAGACGCCGGCGCCCGCGGCACGCAGACCACCTGGCCCGGCAGGATCAGGTCGGGGTCGGCCAGCTGGGGATTGGCGGCGATCATCGCCTCCACGGGCACCCCGTTGCGCTGGCCGATGCTGAAGAGGCTGTCGCCGGGCTGGACGACCACCAGCCGGCCGCCGGGACACCCGGGCGGCGCCGAGGGGATGCAGATCCACTGCCCCGGGACGATCTGGTCCGGGTCGACGATCTGGGGGTTCGCCAGGATGACCGCGGCCAGCGGAACGCCATAGCGCTGGGCCAGGAGGAACAGGGTATCCCCCGGTTGCACCTGGACCAGCTGGCCACCGGGGCACGGCGGGGCGCCCTCGGGCGCGGGGCCACCCTGCGGAGCGGCGGGTGGCTGCTCAACGGGCGTCTCGGCCGGAGCGGGGGCGGTGGAACCGGCCGGACCCGGGGCCGGTCCTTCCGTACCCGCGCCCGCGCCGGGGGCGGGCCCTCCCGTGCCCCCCTCAGGAGGCGTCCCGGGAGCCGGCGCCGGCGGGTTGCCGCCCCGGGTCGGGGCGCCGCCGGCCAGGCCGCCGGAGGATGGGGCCGGCGGGTTCCCGCCGCGGGTGGGGGCGCCGCCGGCCAACCCGCCCTGGCCCTCCGGCCCGGCGGGAGCCGGCGGGTTGCCACCCCGGGTCGGCGCCCCGCCCGCGAGACCGCCCTGGTTCGGGTTGCCGTCAGGCATAGGGTCGATCCCTCCTCGCGTCCTCAGTCGCTGGGAGTGCTCCTTTCACCCTACGCCCCGGCTTGCCATGTGGTTCCCCTGGCGGCGGCCCCGGGCCGGCGCTGCACCGGCTCAGGCCGCACCCCTCTCGGGCCGCGCCGGCTCGGGCCACACCCGGCTGGGGCCGCGCCCGGCTCCGGCCGCACCCGGATCGGACCGCGCCCAGTTGGAGCCGCGCCCGGTCTTCGGTCCGTGCCCCGGGTCCCCTCACCCGCCCCCCGCCAGCCGGGCCAGCAAGGGCGCGACGATCAGCGCCGGAAGGAAGTTGGCCACGGGCAGCCGCTTGATCTCCAAAAGCCCCAGGCCGATCATCACCACCAGGGCCCCGCCGGCCGCCGTCAGCTCGTTGAGCATCGCCTGGTTGATCCAGGGGCTGATGAGCCCCGCCAGGAGGGTCAAGCCGCCCTGCACCCCCAGCACCGTGGCCGCCGACAGGGCGACGCCCACGCCCAGGGCGGGCGCCATGGCCAGGGAGGCGAACCCGTCCAGGGTCGCCTTGACGGCCAGGAGCTGATAGTCGCCGGTGAGGCCGTCCTGGATCGATCCGAGGAAGGTCATGGGCCCGACGCAGAACAGCAGGCTGGCCGCGATGAAGCCGCGGGCGATGGCCCCCTCCCCGCCGCCGGGAAGGCCCGGGCCCGCGGCCGGTCCGGCGGAATCGCGCCTATCGCCGGCCACGGCAACGTCCACGGGCTGGGGCGCCGCCTGGGCGGCGGCTGGTTCCACCGCCGCGGCTGCCCGCGGGCGCGCCCGCCCGGGGGCCGGAGCCCCTTCCACCGCCGCCCCTTCACCGCTCGGCCGCGGCCGGGCCAGGGCCCGTTCCACCGCCCGGCCCAGCTGTTCCAGCCGTCCCTCCAGGTCCAGGGCCGTCCCGACCAGGCCGCCCGCCAGGACCGACCCCAGGACGATCAGGATGTTCCCCGTCGCCCGGGCCATGTCCAGGCCGATCAGGACGGTCACCACCCCCAGGCCGCCCGTCAGGACCTCCCGGGTGCGGGCGGGCAAGCGCGAACCCAGCCACAACCCCAGACCCGACCCCGCCAGCACCGTCAGGACGTTGATCAGGGTTCCCAGTCCCTTCAAGGCCCCTCCTCCCCCGTCGCGCCGGCCGATGGTGCGGCCCATCCTCTTGCATCCTCTTGAATGAAAACAACCTACCACGCGGACGAACCGGCGGCTAGAGGTCCCGCGGCGGCCCATGGTACCCTTGAAGCGTCAGGCGGGACGTCCCCTGATGGGTTCGTCGAACCCCACATCGTCGCCGGCCGGGCCTGCCTGGGGCGCCGCTCGCCCGTCCGGGCGGGCCGGGCCGGCCACCGGGGCGGTGAGAACATGGCGGCGGAGAAGGTGCCCAGCAGGGCCCACGGGTTCTTCCTCCAGATCGAGCGCTTGTCCGAGGCGCGACTGCGCCTGCTCGTCGCGGCTCTCGCCGGGGTCGCCGTCGTCTTCCTAGTGCTGATGATGCTGGTGCTCGAACACGTCCCCAACCCCTGGCTGCGGGCCCCGCTGGTGCTGATCACGGGCGGGATGATGAGCGCGGGCGGCATGGGGGCGGGCGTGTTCCTCTACGAGCTGCGCCACCGGCGGTAACCGGTCCTGCGCCGGGTGGCTCCATCCGCAGGTGACCGGCCGCGCCACTTCCACCACGCCGCAACCCGGTTCGTCGGGACCGGGTTGCGGCGTTTCTGCTTCTGGCGTTGACCCGCACGCCGCCAATATTTATACTGGTTACAAACATGAACCGGTTATCAATTAATGCGATTGGAACTCAGTTTCAATTGAAGGAGGCATGCCCCGTGGCCGGTTCGTCCGCCGTCCCCAAGCCGCTGACGGAGAGCCCCCGGCGCCCGGAACGGGCCGCCCCCAGCCAGCTGGCGGGAGCCGCTGCACCCGGGGTGCCGGCCACCAAGCCGGAGGAACCGGCCCAGAGGCAACCGGCCCAGCAGCATGCAGGGCCGGCCGGCGGCAACGAGCCCGGCCGGCCCGCTGAGACCGGCGGACCGGCGGCCTG
Organism: Thermaerobacter sp.; assembly: GCA_036564035.1. GTDB lineage: Bacteria > Bacillota > Sulfobacillia > Thermaerobacterales > Thermaerobacteraceae > Thermaerobacter. Next base: position 78 of record DATCLH010000186.1, on the reverse strand, counting down.
CCATGGCGCGGCCGACGGCCGGGCCCGGGCCGGTGCGGCGGAGCCGGGCTTCTGGGCCCGGCACCACCTGGCCATCCT
>DATCLH010000185.1:0-5120 GCA_036564035.1 Thermaerobacter sp. | reverse complement strand
ATCCCCTTGAGGATTCTGTGGGTTCATGGCTTGTGCACCCCCTGCACCCCTATGCGGGGTACCGGCGCCCGTAGACCGGCGGCAGGGGGCGAATCCGGCAGGAGGTGATCCGGTGAAGATCTACACCCGGACGGGGGATGGTGGGGAAACCGGCCTCCTGGGGGGCGGGCGCGTGCCCAAGGCCCATCCCCGGGTGGAGGCCTACGGCGCGGTGGACGAGCTCAACGCCGTCCTGGGCTGGGCGGTGGCCCTGCTGGGTGGCGCCGAGCCGGCCTCCGTCCTCCGCCAATTGCAGCAGGAGTGCTTTCTGCTGGGCGCGGACCTGGCGGCGCCCCCGGGGCCGGCGCGGGAGGCGGGCGCGGGCCTGCCGCGCATGGCGGCTGAGCGCGTCCAGGCGCTGGAGGCGCTGATCGACCGCTATGACGGCGAGCTGCCCCCCCTCCGCCAGTTCATCCTGCCGGGGGGCACGCCGGCGGCCGCCGCCTTGCACCTGGCGCGGACCGTGGCGCGGCGGGCGGAACGCCGGGTGGCGGCCCTGGCCGCGCAGGAAGAGATCAATCCCGTGGCCTTGCAGTACCTGAACCGTCTCTCCGACCTGCTGTTCGTCCTGGCGCGCTGGGTCAACCACCAGGCCCGGGTTCCCGACGTCCCCTGGCAGAAGGCGCCCTAAGGGGGTGCCTAAGGGGCGGGGCGCAGCGGCTGGTCCGGCCGGCCCGCCGGAGCGCCATCTCCCCCGGCCGCCGGCTCGCCTGCGGGGACGGAGGCGCGGGCTGCCTGCCGCCCAGCGAGACCCGCCGGTGAGGGGTTGGCCGGCTGGAGGAGATGCCGCAGCAGCGAGGCGCCCAGGGCGGCGACCAGGCTCGTGAAGGGGACGAACAAGCCCACGAAGATGACGCCTGGGGCGTCGTCCCACTCGGCGTACAGGTAGAACAGGGGCAGCAGCAGGAGGTGGAGCGCGGCGACGGCCAGGGCACAGGCCTGGATGGCTCACAGGGACCGGGCCGCGGCCGGCGTGAAGGCCTGGCCCCGGGCGACGTGGGTCAGGAACCGGAAGGCCTGCACCAAGGCCAGGTAAAAGGGGACGGCCGAGGCCTCCAGGATGGTGACGACGGCGGGGCCGATCCAGGGGAGTTGGGGCAGCAGCCGCGCCGCCCCGCGGCCCAGGGCGGGGGCCAGGAAGACGATCAGGGGGATGGCGCCCACGCCCACCGCCACCACGGCCGCCCTGAGGAGCAGCGTCTCGATCTTCATGCGGCGCCTCCTGTCCGCCATGCCAGGTTGCCGGCGTTGGCCGTCCCGATCGCAGCCGGGATGGTCGCTTGCGAGATGGGTCCCGACAGGCACCCGGTACCGGGCGCCGGTCGGGTGGCACCCGTTGGCCGGATGGTCGCTTGCGCGACGGGTCCCGACAGGCACCGCGGCCCATGGGGCCCACGGACATTGGGGGAGCCCGTTCCCCCACCGTTGGCCCACCGGGTCCCTGCAGCGGCGGCGGGATACGCAGCGGGCCATGCCCATCGGGGCATGGCCCGCGATCCTGGGGGCGCGGTTCGCGCGCCCGTTGGTAGGCCCTGTGGGACTCGAACCCACAACACCCTGATTAAGAGTCAGGTGCTCTACCAATTGAGCTAAGGGCCTATGGAACCGGTTGCGGCTCTTATTATAAGCGCTCCGGGGCTGGCTGTGAACCGCTTGCCGCCCGGGATCCTACGCCACACCAGGCAGCCGCCGGCAGTCACCATCTTTCCGTCCAACCGGGAGCCGGATGGGCCCTTGCGCGCCTGGTGGCATCGCCAGCCGGTATCGCGGCGGGTTCCCGGCCGCGCCGGCTCGGTAGCGGCGGGTGGATTCGAACCACCGACCCTGCGGGTATGAACCGCATGCTCTGACCAACTGAGCTACGCCGCCTTGATCCACGTCGCGAGCGCTGATCTCGTCGGCAGGTCGCCTTCACGGCGGCCGCCGGAGCCGGCTCGCAACGCCTATTATATTGAGGCCCGCCCCCCTGCGCAAGAACACGCCGGGCCGCGCGTCCGCGCCGCCGGCCGGGTGGGCGCCGGTCATACCCACAAGATTCGACGCATATCGATGCACCGGCCGGGATTACAGACGGGAGCCGCGGTGGTGGGCTCGGAGCAACGCTCTGAGCGAACGACGCCGCTCTTCGACACGAACCCGGCGAAAGGGCCGCGCTGCGACCGGCGCAGGGATGCTTGCATGAAAGCGAAATATTATTGGAATAACCCGCCTTCTGGCGTTGTGCCCAATCCGGCTATGGATCCATGGCATCGCCTGGCCGTTTCCCCCTTGTCGTTGCCTTCCAGGCGCGGCCGGGCGTCGACTCCGTACGACGGTTTTCCCGATGTCAGCGGCTTGGGGGGCGCCGGCCCACCGCGGCGGCCCGCTCCCCACACGTCGGCCGGGGCCGGGCAACGTGGCCCGTCGGGGCGGGGCTCGTCGCCGCGCCCGCGCGGCCCCGGCCCGGCATTTTCAGGGTGCCGGTGGAACGGGGGTCCGCCTCCCGGTTGAGGTCCGGATCTGCCGGCGGTGCCGGTTCGTCCCGGTGATCCCCGTGCCGTTGGGGACCCGGCGCGCCGCCGCCGCCTTCGGTCCACCCGTCACAGCCCGGCGGGCCTGACGCCCGTCGCCCGGCCCGTAAAGTGCAGACGGGCGCGGGCCCAGGGGCCGAACGGCCCGCCCGTCACGCCACCAACCTTGCCGATCGGTTTCGCAAGACGGCGCGCCGCCCCGGCGTGCCGCCGCCTTGCCGGAGGAGAGGACCCTGAAGGGGGGCATTCCGTGCGGTGGGTACTTCTCGGCCGCTTTGGTGAGACGACGCGCCAGTGTGCCGCTTTCATTCTGGGCCGCCAGGAGGCCATCGCTGCCATCCTGGAGCCCCGGGCACGCCTGCGCCCAGCCTGGGACGAGGCGCGCTTCCGCGAAGCCGTCCGCCAATGGGCCGACCGGCACTTCCCGGAGGCCCGGCCGCTCCTGGGCGTGCAGTACCCCCTCGGCCCTGGCCTGTTCGAGACCGAATGGCTCCTCTATTGTCCCATCTGCGACGACGGCCCGTTCCACCTGCCCGGCCGCCCCGGCGAGGAGGGCCTGGAGCCCCGAACCTGGGACGACTCCCGGATCCTGCACCTCCTGGCCACCCGCTTCGGCCACCTCCACCCGCGGCCCGATCCACAAACCCCCACATCCCTGGGGAGCGGCCGCGCCTCCGGGGTTCCGGCGTCCCCCGCACCGTCCCGCTCCGGCCCGGGCGAATCCGGCGCCCCTTCCGCCCCTTGGACGGACGAACCGGCTTCGGCGCCAAAGCCTCCGCCGGGCCCGGAAGTCCTCACCGGGCGGGAGCGCGGTGGCGCAACCCGGATCGGAGCCTAGCCCGGCTGCGCGGCGCTGCCTGCACCAGCAGCACGCCCGCCAGTGCCACGGCACCGCCCAGCATCTCCGCCGGCGCCGGCCGTTCGCCCAGCAGGAGCCAGGCCAGGACAATGGCCAGCAGGGGGTTGAGGTTGAGCAGGCTGGCGACGCGCGCCGCCGGCGCGCGGGCCAGGGCGGCGGACCAGCACCAGTACGCCAGCGCGGAGGGGAACACGCCCAGGTAGAGCACCGGCAGCCACGCGGCCTCCCGGAAGCCGACGGCTTGCAGGTTCCGGACGAACCCGGCCCCGAAGGCGACGGCCAGCAGCAGGGTGCCGGCCCAGGTGTAGCCGGCCGTCAAGGTGAGGGAATCGTAGCGGCTGCCCATGGGCCGCTGCAGGACGAAGAAGGCGGAGGTGCCCAGAGCCGCCAGCCCAACCGCGGCGGGCCCCGCCCAGGCCGGCAGCGGCACCGGCCCGGTCGAGCCCTGCCCGCGACCGGGGCCGCCGTCCTGGGGCGCGCCAGGCTGTCCCAGGGAGGCGGCGGCCGGGGCCGCCGACGGCGATGGGTCCGGGCCGCGCCCGGCGGTGGCCGCCGGGGACGCGTGGGCTGCGGCGGCCCAGCTGATGATCGCCACCCCCACGAAGCTGAGGACGATCCCCTGCCACCCACGGGCGGACAGCCGCTCGTCCCCCGTCAAGCGGGAGAGGATGGCCGTCAGGGCCGGGGCCGTCGCCACCAGCAGGCTCGCCGTGCCCGCCGAGACCCGGGTCTCGCCCCAGTTCAAGCCCGTATGGTAAACGAAGATCCCCGTGGCCCCCAGCAGGAGGAACCGTCCCGCCTCGAGCCACCACCCCGTGGCCGTGCCACGGCGCGGGCTGGTCCCGGCGCGCGCAAAGCTATCCGCGGGCGGCACCCGGCGGGGATGGGCGGCTGCGGGCCGGGGGTCAGGAGACGTTCTGGCAGCGCCGCCCTCCGCAGCCTCTCCCGGCTCCGCCGCCCGGGCCAATCGCGGCCCGCCGGCGGCGCCGGGCGCCCGCCTTCGTGCACCACCGGCCGCCATGTCCCGGGCGATCCCGGCGCAGGCCGGGTCGACCCCCTGAGCCGGAACGGCCCGCCCCGCGGAACCTGCCTGTTCCCCTTGCCGCGTCCGGCGGCCCCGCCGCAGGGCGAGCAGGGCGGCCAGGGTGAAGGAGGCCACCAGGAACCGGGCCAGGGCCAGCTCACCGGGCCCCCACCAGGCCAGGCCGGCGCGGATCACCGCGAAGGCCGACGACCAGAAGAACAAGGTGCAGAGGGCCAGGGCGATGGTCTTCCAGTCCATGGGGTGCATCCACCTTTCTGCCGGTTCCGCCCACCGGAAGGCCGGGTCGTCCACCATTCGCCAGCGTTTCCAGGACCGTTGACAGCCGCCTACCGAGAGTGCTAATAAACCTGTCAGGATCCATTCACCAGGTCATCGCGCCCTCTTGGTTGCCGTCTCTTGTTCACCGTCATCTAGTTCACTGCCGTCGTCGCGTGGGATTCCCTGCCGGCTGCGCCGGCACTTCACGACGCTCCGAATGGACGATCCATCCCGCTCGCCGGGTACCGCTCGCCGGGTGCCGGCACGCGGTGGTGCGGGCGCGGGGCGCGCCGTGGGTTGCGGCCGCAGCCCGTTGCCCGCAGCCGATGCCCATTGCTTGGCGATGGGGTCCGGGCGCTCCTGCCGCGTGCCCGCACCCCTGCGGGCGGCGGTGGCGGCTTCGGTGCCG
>DATCLH010000184.1:0-1597 GCA_036564035.1 Thermaerobacter sp. | reverse complement strand
CCGCCCGGAGAGGGGGTGCTGGGGTGTCGGCCTTCCACTGGCTGGGACACGGCCTGACGATGGCCCTGGAGCCGCAGACGCTGCTGTACGGGCTCACGGGGTGCCTCCTGGGCACCCTGGTCGGGGTGCTGCCCGGCATCGGGCCCACCTCGGCCATCGCCATGCTGCTCCCCTTGACGGCCGTCCTGCCGCCGGGGCCGGCGCTGGTGATGATGGCGGCGATCTACTACGGCGCCATGTACGGCGGGTCGACCACGGCCATCGTGGTCAACATCCCGGGGGAGGCGTCGTCGGTGCCGACGGCCCTGGACGGCTACCCGCTGGCCCGGCAGGGACGGGCGGGCGCGGCCCTGGGCGTGGCGGCGGTGGCCTCCTTCGTGGCGGGCACCTTGGGCCTGGTGGGACTGACCTTCTTCGCCCCGACCCTGGCGACGGTGGCCCTGGCCTTCGGTCCGCCGGAGTACTTCGCCCTGACGGTGCTGGCGGCGGCGCTGGTGGCCAGTCTGTCCGGGGGGCAGGGGCTGAAGGGGGCGGCCGCGGCGCTGCTGGGGCTGCTGGTGGCCATGGTCGGGCTCGACCCGGTGACCGGCGTCGCCCGCTGGACCTTCGGCTGGCTGCCCCTGACGGCCGGCTTCCCCTTCGTCGCGGTGATCATCGGGCTCTTCGCGGTGAGCGAGGTGCTGATGGCGGCGGAGGAGCGGGTGCGCCACCTCTACGAGACCCGGGTCCGCGGCTGGCTTCCCACCCGGCGCGATCTGCGGCTCGCCACGCCGGCCATGCTGCGGGCGAGCCTGTTGGGGTTCCTGCTGGGCCTCTTGCCGGGCTGCAGCCCGTCGGTGACCACCTTCGTCGCCTACGATGCGGAGCGCCGGCTGAGCCGGCGGCCCGAGCGGTTCGGCCGGGGCGCCATCGAGGGCGTGGCCGCCGCGGAGGCGGCCAACAACGCTACGTCCACGGCCGGGTTCGTCCCGCTGTTCGCCCTGGGGCTGCCGGCCGGCCCGGTGCCCGCGGTGCTGCTCGGCGGCCTCATGATGTACGGCCTCGACCCCGGTCCCGAGCTGTTCCGGCAGCACCCCGACCTGGTGTGGACCGTCATCGCCAGCATGTACGTGGGCAACCTGATCCTCCTGCTGTTGAACCTGCCCCTGATCGGGCTCTGGGTGCGGGTGGCGCGGGTGCCCTTCGCGGTGCTCGGTCCGGCGATCCTGGTGCTCTCGGCCCTGGGGGCCTACAGCCTGCGGTACTCGCTGTTCGACGTCGGCGTCGCCCTGGCCTTCGGGGCCGTGGGGTACGGGCTCCGGAAGCTGGGGTTCCCCGTGGCGCCCCTGGTGCTGGCCAACGTGCTGGCCCCGCTGATGGAGGAGTCGTTCCGCCAGTCCCTGACCATGGCGGGCGGCTCGCCGGCCATCTTCGTGAGCCGCCCCCTGGCGGGGGCGTTCCTGGCCCTGGCCGTGGGGGTGCTGGTCGTGGGCCTGCGGCGCCGGGGGCGCAGCGAACCGGCCGCGCCGGGCGGGCCGGTGGCCGCGTAGCCGCGGGCCGGCGACCGGGGCGCGATCCGCCGCACCGACCGACGGTCAGGACACGGCCGCGACGGGCC
>DATCLH010000183.1:0-5273 GCA_036564035.1 Thermaerobacter sp. | reverse complement strand
ACCGGAGGAAAGAGCGCCACCGGAGGAAGGAGCGTGACCAGGGGGGAGGGGCCGGGAGCCGGTGGGGTTTCGCCGGTTCCGGCAGGGGTGCCGGCGGCACCGCCGGCAGCGGCGAAAGCCGCGGCGGCCGCGCCGGCTCTGAATCCCCCGGCTCCGGTTCCCCTGGCTCCGGTTCCCCCGGCCGCCGGCGCCTTGCCCGGCCTCCTCGACTGGCCGCGGCTGCGGGCAGCGGTGAGCGCCGCAGAACCCCGGCCGTGCCTGGGCTGGGTCGACCAGGTGGTGGGACTGGCCGTGGAAGCCCGGGGGCCCGTCAGCTCCCTGGGAGAGCTCTGCTGGATCCACCGGCCGGGCCAGGCGCCGTTGCCCGCCGAGGTGGTGGGGTTCCGCGGCCCCCGCACCCTGCTGATGCCGCTGGGGGCGGCCCAGGCCATCCGGCCCGGCAGCCTGGTCGAGGCCACCGGCCAGGGCTTCCGGGTGGCCGTGGGGGAGGCCTTGCTGGGCCGGGTGCTGGACGGGCTGGGTCGCCCGCTAGACGGGCTGGGGCCGGTTCGGGCCGAGGCCTGGTATGCGGCCGAGGCCGATCCCCCGCCACCCCTGAGCCGCCGGCCCATCCGGGAGCCCTTGCCCGTCGGAGTCCGGGCCATCGACGCCCTGCTCACCTGCGGCCGCGGCCAGCGGGTCGGCATCTTCGCCGGCAGCGGCGTCGGCAAGAGCACCCTGCTGGCGATGATGACCCGCCACACCGCCGCCGACGTGGTCGTGGTCGCCCTGATCGGCGAGCGCAACCGCGAGGTGCGGGACTTCGTCGACCACCACCTGGCCGGGGCCCGCCGGCGGACGGTGGTGGTGGCGGCCACCGCCGACCGGCCCGCCCTGGTGCGGATCAAGGCGGCCCAGGTGGCGACGGCCATCGCCGAGTTCTTCCGCGACCGGGGCCGGCACGTGCTGCTGGTGATGGATTCGGTCACCCGGTACGCCATGGCCCTGCGGGAGGTGGGCCTGGCGGTGGGGGAGCCGCCGGCCACTCGGGGTTACCCGCCGTCGGTCTTCGCCGCCCTGCCGAAGCTGCTGGAGCGGGCGGGGACCGGGCCCCGGGGCAGCATCACCGGCTTCTACACGGTCCTGGTCGACGGGGATGACTTCAACGAGCCCATCGCCGACGCGGTGCGGGGGACCCTGGACGGTCACATCGTCCTCTCCCGGCAGCTGGCGGAGGAGGGCCAGTTCCCCGCCATCGACGTGCTGGCCAGCGTCAGCCGACTGATGCCGGAGCTGGTCGAACCAGCCCACTGGGCCGCGGCCCAGCGCCTGCGGCGGTGGCTGGGGGCCTACCGGGAGGCCCGGGATCTGGTGGAGATCGGCGCCTACCAGCGGGGCACCAACCCCGACGTGGACCGGGCGCTGGAGCGGATGCCGGCCATCCGCGCCTTCCTGGCCCAGGGGCGGGACGAGGCGGCGCCCTTCGCCGAGGCGGTGGCCCGGCTGCAAGAGGTGGCGGGCGGCTAGGGCCGGGAGCGGGCGCCGGGGGCTGGGCGGAACGGCAGGACGGGACTCGGGGACGGGGGGCGGACGATCCATGGCCAAGAATGAGCCCTTTCGCCTGGAGCGGGTGTGGACGGTCCGCAGGCTGGAGGCCCTGGCCCGCCTGGGCGAGTGGAGCCGGTGGCAGGCCCGGGCGGATCAGGCCCGGCAGGAAGCGTCGCAACTGGAACACCAGCGCCGGCAGGCGGCCGGTGACCTGATCGCCGCCGGCGCCCGCACGGCCCTGGAGATGGCAGCCCTGTGGCGCCAGGTCGAGCATTTGGGCCGGCGCCAGGAGGCGGCCGCCGGCCGGGCAGAGGTCCTGGAGCGGGAGGCGGCGGCCCGGCGGCAGGTGGCCCTCGAGGCCCGGCGGGAGGAACAGGCCTACCAGCGCCTGTTCGACCGGCACCAGGCCCGCCAGCGCCAGGAGGCGGTCCGCCGGGAACAGGCCCAGATCGACGAAGTGGCCGGCCGGCGGCCGGTGGGGGAAGGGGGGCCGGAGCATGGGATCCGCTGAGTGGGGTCCGCCGGCCACCGCACCCGCCCCGGCGGGTGCGGTGGCCGGAACCGGCGGCGCTGGCGCGGCACCGGGTCCGGGCGGGAGGCGGCCGGTGCGGGACGGCGGCCAGGGGCCGGAGGCGTTCTGGGTCCAGCTGCTGGGGCAGACCCGCCGCCTGGAAGCCGCCGGCAGGACGCGGGGCGGGTTGGCGGCCGCCCCGTCCGACCCCTCCCGGCCCGGGGGCAAGCCGGTCCGGGAGGAGGGCGCGGGCCAGGGGGCCACCGAGGGGCTGGAACCGCCGCTGGCCCTGGTGCCGGCGGTGGGCCTTGGGACCCTGGGGGCGGTGCCGCCGCCGCTCCCGGCCGCCGTGCCCGAACTCCGGCCGGTTCCCGGGAGTGACGGGACATCACCAGACCGGGGGCCCCGCGGCGGCGTGGCCCACCGGGAACCGGTGGCGGCGGCGGTCGCCGGCGGCCACGACGGCCACCGGGCGCGGGCGGACCAGGCCGGGGCGAGCCGGGACCCGGTACCGGGATCGGACGCTGCGGCTCGGCCCGGGGTTGACGCTCCCGCCTCTTCCAAGACCGCGGGCGGCGTCGACAGGGAACGGGGTCCAGCCGGGGCCTCCGAGCCGGGAGGCCGGGGGGCGACCGGTGCGGGCGCTGCGGCCGGCGGGCCGGCCGGCGAGGCCCAGGGGCCGGCAAAGGGGGCGTCGGGTCCCGCCGGGGCCCCTGCGGCCGGCGGGGAAGGTGGCCCGGGTGCCGCCGGGCAACCCGGGGCCGCCGTCCCGGGCGGCCCCGGCGCCGGCACCCCGAACCCTGGGGGAGCGGCCCCGGCTGGGGGCGGCCCCGGATCGTCCGGGGGTGGCAGCGGTTCGATCGCCGCGGCGGGCGCGGCCGGCGGGGCGACACCGCCCCTCCGGGCGGCCAGATCGTCGGCGGAGGGTGCAACGGCCGCCGGCGGTCCGGGTTCGGGCGCCGCCGGCCCCGCCTCCGGCCACGGGACGCCAACGTCGCCTGTTCCCGGCGCCGCCGGCCCGGGCGGGGCGGGGGGTGCCGCCCCCGGCTTGGGAGCCCCTGCAGGGACCGGGGCGGCCGCCGCAACGGCCACCGCCCCGATGGCCGCCACGGGAGCTTGGGCCCCGGCGGCGATGGCCGCCGGGGCCGGGTCCGGGGCCATTCACCCCGGTGCAGGGCCCGGTGCCCCCGTCGCGGCCCCGTCCCCGGCTCCCGCGGGGGGCGCCGCAGGCCCCTTCGATCAGGGGGCGTCGGTGTTGCCGGCCGGTGGCCCGGGCGGGCCCGGCGCCATCCCTGGCGCGGCCCTGGGAGGTGCGGGCTCTACCGCCACTGCGGGCCTTCCCGCCGCAGCCCTTGCGCAAGCCCTGGCGCCGGGCGACGGGGCGGCCCGGGTTGCAGCGGCGGCGGGCGGGTCCCTCCCAGCCGGGGCCAGTGGCATGGCGGGCCCAGCCAACGGCCGGCCGGCCGTGGCCCTGGGCGGGGCGGCCGCCGGTGCGATGGCCGGAGGCCGGGCCGCCGCCGGCGATGCCCCGGTGCCGGTGGCCCTTGCCTCCGGGGGCGCCCTGGGGGTGGGGGTGCCAGGAGCGGGCGCGGCGGGTCTTACGGGCCCAGGGTTTGACGGCAGCGGGCCCGTGCCGGCGGACCACTGGGTCACGGTCGTGACCCGCTGGATCGAGGGCCTGGAGTGGCACCGGAGCGGCGACCGGCACCGGGTGCGCCTGGAGCTGGCGCCGGCCCACCTGGGCCCGATCCACGTGGAGGTGGCGGGTGACGGTAGCCTTCTGGCCGCCCGGATCACCGTCTTCCACCCCGACACCCTGGCCCTGGTCCAGCGGCACCTGGATGATCTCCGCCAGGCGCTAATGTCGCGGGGCTACACCTTGACGGGGCTGGAGGTCGGCCTGGGGGGCGGCAGCGGAAGCGGCCAGCCCGGGCCGGGCGATCCGGGCCACCACGGCGGCCCCCATCCCCGCTGGGCCGGTGTGGGGGGCCTGGGGGCCGCCGGCGAGGGTGTGGTGGCCGCGTCCCCCGGCGGCGGTCCGGGGCGGGCCGGTCCTGGCTGGGGGCGGCTGGACGTGCGGATCTGAGTCCGGGGCGGATGGGCCCGGGAGGGCGTTCGCCAAGGGCGGCTTCGCCCCGGCGGGATTGGTCGCGAGAAGGGGGGACGGGCATGGACGGTATGGCCGTCACGGGCCGGTGGGAGGGAGCGGGTGGCCGGTTCGGCCTGGCCGCCCGCACCGGGTACTCGGGCCCAAGGGGCACTTCTTCGGGCGCGGGGACCCAGCTGGCGGGAAGCGCGCCGGCGGGGGCCGGTTCCACCGCCCGGCCGGCGGCGGAACCCGGAGGACTGGCACCCGATGCCTTCTTCCGGCTGCTGGCCGCCCAGCTGAGGTACCAGGATCCCCTGCAGCCGATGCAGGACACCGCTTTCGTCGCCCAGCTGGCCCAGCTGACCCAGCTGGAGGAGACCCGGGCCCTGCGGGCCGCCCTGAGCGGCCTCTCGGCCCTGCCCCTGCTGGGCCGGGCGGTGGAGGTCACCACGGCCCAGGGGGTGCGGCTGGGGACGGTGACCGGGGTGCGAATGGATCCGGCAGCCCCGGGCCTGTTGCTCGACGGGCAACCGGTGGCCTGGGCCGACGTCCTGGGCCTCCGGCTGGTGGAGCCGCCGGACGGCGGCGGGGAGGCCACCCAGCAGATGGCCGGTTCCAACCGGGACGAGGACCTTCATCCAGGGGGATGACCTTGAGGGAGGGTGAGGCGCCATGATGCGCTCCCTGTATGCCGGCATCTCGGGGCTGCAGAACCACCAGCTCCGCATGGACGTCATCGGCAACAACATCGCCAACGTCAACACGGTGGGCTTCAAGGCGAGCCGGGTCACCTTCAAGGAGCTGTTCAACCAGACCCTGCGCGGGGCGTCGGCGCCGGCGGGTCCCGCCCGCGGGGGGGCGAACCCGATCCAGATCGGCCTGGGCACCGCCCTGGGCGGCATCGACGTGATCCACCAGGCCGGCAATCCCCAGGTGACGGGCGTCGCCACCGACCTGGCCATCCAGGGCGACGGGTTCTTCGTGGTCCAGGATGCCACCGGCGGGTACGCCTACACGCGGGCGGGCGACTTCCGCCTGGACGCCGAGGGCTACCTGGTCAACGCCGACGGGCTGCGGGTCCTGGGCTGGCAGGCGGCGGGCGGGGTGTTGCCCGCCCGGGACGCCCTGAACCTGGGTCCCATCCGG
>DATCLH010000182.1:0-2437 GCA_036564035.1 Thermaerobacter sp. | reverse complement strand
CGCCGCCACGGTGCCCAGGGCCATGGCCATGCGCAGGGCGCTGCGCCGCATGGGGTCCCGGTAGCCGCGCAGGGCGGCCCAGGCGTAAACCGCCGCCACCATGAAGCCCGTGGCCGCGTAGGTCGCCAGCGTGGAGTGGACGGCCATGACGGGCCAGGCCGGGTTGCCGAAGAGGGCCGCCACCGGGTCGAAGCGCTGGGGGTCCTCCAGCAGGGTCTCTACGGCCACGGGGTTCTGCATCCACGCGTTGGACGCCACCACCATGACGCTGGAGGCGGCGCTGCTCAGGGCGACGGGGATGCCTGTCAGCCAGTGGGCCCACGGCGAGAGCCGGTTCCACCCGTAGAGGTAAAGGCCGAGGAAGATGGCCTCGGTGAAGAAGGCGAAGCCCTCCAGGGTGAAGGCCGGCCCCGTGGCCGGTCCGGCCAGCTCCATGAATCGCGGCCAGAGAAGCCCCAGCTCGAAGGACAGGGCCGTGCCGCTGACGGCGCCGATGGCGAAGGTGATGGCCGTCACCTTGGCCCAGGTGCGGGCGAGTTCCAAATAGCGTGGGTCGCCGCGCCGCAGGTACAGCCCCTCGGCCATGAGCATCAGGACCGGCATGCCCAGGGCCAGGGATGCGAAGATCATGTGGAATCCGAGGGAGATCGCCATCTGCAGGCGGGCTGCGAAAAGGGCGTCCACCGTGCGGCCTCCTTTCGGCCCCCGGACCTCGTTCCCCGGACCGGCCTCGCCGGCCGCGGCCACGGACCTGCCGCCAACCCACCGCCGGACGGGCACCCATCCGCTGCGGGATTCGCCCCCGTCGGCCGCCGATGGCACCGCGGTCACCGGGTCCCCGGCAGAACCGTCCGGTCTCCGGCGGAACCGTCGCCGGTCCACCGCCTCAAGCGCCGGCCGGCCGCCCGCGGGTTTGCCCCTAGCGGCCGCCCTTGGTCCCCGTCTTCCGGCGCTCTCCGTCCTCCGCAGCCCCTTGCCTGGCAAGGGGCTGCCGGGCTCTCCTCCTCTCCTTCACCCTATACGCAGGGAGCGGGCGAAACCATTGGGTGGCCATCCCAAAGGACATGGGTCGGGATCCGGCCTTGCCGCCCGGGTGCCGGGGTCGGGCACGGGCTGGCGCCCCCCGCATCCGGCACCGAGCCTAGGATTCGCCTCCATGGGTTGGCCCAAACGGACACGGTTGCAAGCAGACCTTCTGGCGCGGCCATGGGAGCAGAAACGTTGTGGGGAAAAGCAGAAGCCCCGCGGGGTCACTGCGGGGCTTCTTACCAGGTGCCGACGGTCTCTCGCGGCGCCGCACACCGGTGGGTTCCGGGGAGGGCGGGTGTGCGGCGGGCCGGTTGGGTTCCCGGGGAGGGCAGCGGATGGGCAGTTCCGCTCACGTCCGGCCCGCGCGCCGCGCGGCGGGGGTTCCGACCGCCGCACCGTGGCGTTCACCTGGTCAGGATCGAGGCCGGGCGCAACGGGTGGTTGGTGACGATGAACCAGGGCGATGAGGCCATTGCCACCCGGCCGGTCCGGCCAATTCCTACTGTAGTGCGGCGTTGTTGCCGTGCAAGGTCCCCGGCTTTGCAAAAATGTTACCGTTTGTGCCGTCTTTGACAAACAGTTGCAGCAGCTGGGCCAGGGTGCCGCGGGGCGCGCCCGCAGTCCCCGGCTCGCCCTCGTGCAGGACCAGCCCCTCCACCACGTAGACCGCCATCCCCGCGACCCGCGCCGGCGCGATGTCGTCCCGCAGGTCGTTGCCCACCATCAGGCAGCGGCCGGGTTCCACCCCGATGCGCTCGGCCACCTCCAGGTAGTAGTCGGGTTGGGGCTTGCAGGAGTGCATGTTCTCCAGCACGGTCACCAGGTCGAACCGGCCCGGATCGAGCCCGGCCCAGCGCAGCCGCTCGGCGATGGCCACCATGGGGAAGATGGGGCTCGTCGCCAGCACCACCTTCCACCCGCGGGCGCGGGCCGCTTCGACCACCGCGGCCGCTTCGGGCCGCCGCCGCGCCATGAAGTGCAGCTGGGGGAACGCTTCGCGGTAGAACCGCTCAAAGCGCGCCAGGGCCTCGTCGCGCCGCTCCCGCCGCGCGCCCGGGTGGCGCGCCGGATCCAGCCCCGCCCACAGCACGTCCCAGAGCAGGTCGTGGTTCCGCCGGGACCGGTCCCGGTTCTGCATCACGGCCGTGGTGGCGCGCACCAGCTGGCGCAGGAAGTCTTCCGGCTCGAACAGGTCGGCCACCCAGGCCGCCAGCCGCTGCAGGTAGACGGGCAGGAAGCGATCCATGTCCAGCTCGAGCAGGGTACCGTCCAGGTCGAAGAGCACGGCGGCGATGGGACCGCCGGGACCGCGGAGCCCCTGGTCCGCCAGGTCCCCGGGCGGGACCGCCGGGTCCACCGCATCCGTCAAGGGGCCGTCCTCCTTTCCGTTCTTTCCAGTATAGCCCAT
>DATCLH010000181.1:0-2285 GCA_036564035.1 Thermaerobacter sp. | reverse complement strand
CGATTCCGCTGCGCCTTTCCGCTGCGGGCTGGCCCGGCGGGCTGACCCGACTTCGGCCCGCCACGCCCCTTTGGCCCCCGCAAGGTTCGCCTGCGGAACGGAGTGCTGGCCCGACTCACGCCCGCCACGCCGACAGGGCCATGCGGCGGTAGGTGTGCCGCCGGCCGCGGATGGCCAGGCCGTAGGCCAGGAGGTTCTCGGGCACGGCGACACCGTGGTAGCCGGCGTCGCCCAGGTGGTGCAGGTCGAACCCGCAGGCCTTGGCCATCAGGGCGATCTCCCGGATGGTCTCCTGGTCGGCCCCTTCCTGGGAGGTGCCGACCGTGCTCATGGCCAGGGCGCCGGCGGCGTGGACGGCCTCGACCCAGCGCCGGGCCTGTTCCACCGTCACCCCCGGTACGGTGGCCGGCGCCGGCAGGGCCACCACGTCGACACCCGCCGCCACCAGCTCCCCCAGGGCTGCCTCGTCCAGGAAGGGCTCTTGGCCGTACCAGGCGCCGGCGCCGTGCATGCGCCCCGCGGCCAGCAACAGCCGGTCGCGGTCCAGCACCCGGCGGATGGCCCGGGCCGCCTCCAGGATGCCGCGGACCGTGACGCCGGTGTGGGGATTGCCGGTGAGGAGGATCCACCGGGCACCCTGTTCCACCGCCTGCAAGGCGTTCTCCGGCGTGGCCCGCCGCCCCGGAGGCACCCGCTCGCTGGGCTCCAGGTTGATCCCGACGACCCGGCCCGCCAGGCGGGCCAGGGCGGCCAGCGGCGCGGCGCCGTTCTCGTCCCAGCCCGGAAGTCCCGTGATCCGCGGCCGGGTGACATCGTAGACGTTGACCAGCAGCAGGTCGGCGCCGAAGGCGGCGGCCAGCTCGCCGTTGGTCACCCCGTCCACCAGGGGCGGGGCCTCGGCCACCATCTCGGCGACCAGGACCCGGCCTTCGCTGGCTGCGATGGCCTGCCGCAAGGCCATCCCCCGCAGCTCGACAAGCCGGGCGGGCGGCAGTTCCAGCAGGCGGGGGGCCTCGCCGGTTTGGCCACCTCCGCCGGCTCGGGCGGCCGGCTCGCCGCCGGGCGTCGCGGTGGCCGGTGCGGTGGCCAGCGCGGTCGCCGGTGCCGTCGCCGCTGCGGATCCCGGGGCGGGTGAGGGAGCGGGGCCGGGCGAGGGTGCCCCAGCGGCGCTGGAGGAAGCGGCTCGGGTGGGTCCGGCGGTGGCGGCCGGCGCGGTTGCGGGGGTGGGGGCCGCCTCCGCGGCGGAGGCCGGCACCGGGCCGGTGAAGGCCGGCCCGGTGGGATCTGGCTGCGATCGGTTGGCACCGTCCATGGCCGGCAGCCCCTCCTCACGGAATCGTTTCTTAAATTAAGGGATGAGGGCACTTTCCACGAAGGGCGCTTTCCAGGGGCCCGTTCGGACCGGGGCTCTCCCGGATCCAGAGCGTCTTCCGGCCCGGTATCGCCTGCTTAACCCTGGCCTGCCGTGTCGGAAGGGCCGGCGGGTTGGCCAGGGGCGCCGCCGGGTGCGGCCACCCGGAACAGCACGTCCCGGCCGGCCATCACCGTGTCCCGGGCCACCGCCTCGATGCGGCCGCCCCGCTCGTCCAGGTTGGTCACCAGGACGGGGGAGACCGGCGAGCGGGCGGCGGCCTCGAGCCGCCTCAGGTCGATCCGGATCAGGAGCTGGCCGGCCTCGACCCGATCCCCCACCTGGACCAGGGGTTCGAAGGCCCCCTCGGCGTGGGCGGAGTCGATCCCCAGGTGGATCAAGATCTCGACCCCGTCGGGCGTGCGGAGGCCCACCGCATGGCCGGTGGGGAAGAGGGCCGTCACGGTGCCGGGGAGGGGGGCCAGCACCTCGCCCGCCTCAGGCCGCACGGCGACGCCGTCCCCCACCATGCGCTCGGCGAAGACGGGATCCGGCACCTGGTCCAAGGGGACGACCCGGCCCGTCAGGGGGGAGGGCACCGCCACGCCGCCCTCCACCCCGCCGGGCGCGGGCTGGCGGTCGTTTCCGCCGGCGGGCGCGGCCGCCCCACCGCCAGCCCTGACCGTCCCGTTCGCACCGGGCCCGGCCGGCCCGTGGCCGGTTCCTCCGCCCATGGCCGCCGGACCGGGTCCCTCACCCCTGCCGGCTCGCTCAGCCACGTCCCAGCAGCTCCTTGATCTCGGCTTCCAGGTGCTCCGCGCTGGTGCCGAAGACCACCTGCACGGCGCCCCCGCCCAGCCGGACCACGCCCATGGCCCCCTGGCGCCGCAGGGCCGCCTCGTCGACCTTCTTCGGGTCCGCCAGCACCAGGCGC
>DATCLH010000180.1:0-16232 GCA_036564035.1 Thermaerobacter sp. | reverse complement strand
TCAAGCCCACGGCGGCCTGCCGGAGCAGGCGGGCCCACGTCGGGTCCGTGGCTTCAAGGCGGCGCAAGAGGTCAAGATCGAGCCCCGGCGCCGTGACGACGGTGACCACCCGGCGGGTGAAGCCCTCCCCGGGCAGGGAGGCCGGCGCCACCCAGGGCCGGCCCTCGTCCAGGACGATGCGGCCCGCGCCGCCGAGGGCCCGGTTCAAGGCCACGCCGGCGGTCGCCGTGGCCAGGGCCAGCCCCAAGGCCAGGATGAGGATGGCCGCCACCCGCCCGCCCACCGGCCGGGGGATGCGGCGGCGGCGCCCCCGCCCCCGCGGCGGGCGCGCAGCGCCGGTTCCACCGGTTCCGGTTTTCGGTGGGGTGCCGGACGAGGCCGCGCCGGGCGGCGCGGTCCCGTTGGGGTCCGTCGAGCGAGGGGGGAACGGCACGGTCATCGCCTCTCCTGGGCCCGGTGGATCCGCTGCCGGCGCCGCGGCGGGACCGGCGCGGCGACCAGCTGGGCGTAGAGCTGGAGGTGCTGGCGTGCCACCTGGGCGGCGTCGGGACAGCGGCGGGCCCGCGCGGCGGCCGCCTGGGCGAGCCGGCGGCGGGCCGGTTCGTCCCGCAGGAGGGACGCCAGGACCCGGGCCAGGGCGGCCGGTTCGTCCGGCGGGACCAGGCGCCCGTCCACGCCGTCGCGGATCAGCTCCTCCAGGCCCCCGGTGCGGCTGGCCACCACCGGCCGGCCGGCCGCCATCGCCTCCACGACGGCCAGGCCGTAGGCCTCCTGGCGGGAGGGCTGGACGTAGACGTCCACGGCGCGCAGCCAGCGGGCCGCCTGGGGGCGGTGACCGGCCCAGCGCACCCAGGCGCCGATGCCCAGGCGGCCGGCCAGCCGGCGCAGGGCGGGTTCGTCCGGTCCCGCGCCGACGACCAGGCAGGTGACGGGAAGGCCGTGGCGGTGCAGCAGGGCGACCGCCCGCAACAGGACGTCGACGCCCTTCTCCCGGCTGAGGCGGGCCACGGTGCCCACCACGGGGCCGACGTCGGGCAGCCCCAGCTCGCGGCGGGCTCGCTGGCGCGGCACGGCCGGCGGCCCTGGACGCCGCAGGGGCGGGACCAGGACGTGGACCTGGGACGGCCGGCCCGGCGCCGGCGGGGGCACCACACCGGCCAGGGCGGCCCACGTCGCCAGGGCGCGGGAGACGGCCACCACCGCCTGGCAGCGCCGGGCAACCCAGCGGGCCACCTGGCGTTGCCACCAGCCCTGGGGATAGGTGTGCAGGGTCAGGACCAGGGGAACCCTGGGGAAGGCCACGGCCGCCACCACGGCGGCCTTGAGGCCGTGGGCGTGGATGAGCCGCGGCGGCTCCGGCTCCGGGTCCCGCACCTGGGCACGCAGGTGGGCGAGCTTGCGCCAGGGCGAGCGGCCCGCCGCCAGGAGGATCCGGCACGGCGCGCCCGCCGCCTGGAGCTGGGCCCCCACCGCTTCGACGTAGGCGCGCAACCCGCCAGCCGCGGGGCCCGCCACCCA
The DNA here is from genome assembly GCA_036564035.1 of Thermaerobacter sp. GTDB lineage: Bacteria > Bacillota > Sulfobacillia > Thermaerobacterales > Thermaerobacteraceae > Thermaerobacter. Next base: position 14,714 of record DATCLH010000180.1, on the reverse strand, counting down.
CCAGATGGGCCCGGCCGGAGGTGGGGCCGGTTTGTCCGGAAATTGGTGCAGGTGCATTCGACTGGCCCTCCCTGCCAGAAGGTGCCCGCAGCGAGGCTTCCCTATACCGCTGCGGCCACCGCTCGGGCCGGCGCGGGCAGTATTTCGGGATTTCGGTCGCGGGGGTGTGCGGGTCCCCCGTGCAGGCGCGGCGGTCCCGGTGGGGGGTGCGCGAATCTCCGGTGCGGGGTGCGGCGCCCCGGTGCCAGTGTGCGAGCCGCCGGTCCGTGGCGCGGCGGTCCGGGTGCGGGGTGCGAGTCTCTACGTGGGTCCCGGTGCGCGGTGCGGCGGCGGCGGTGTGGGGTGCGGGTCTCTGCGGGCGTCCCGGTGCGCGGTGCGGTGGCGCTGTTGCGGGATCGGGGATGCCGTGCTAGAATGGCGTCGAGTTCGCGGCGGGCTGTGGCGCAGCTTGGTTAGCGCGCTACCTTGGGGTGGTAGAGGTCCCCGGTTCAAATCCGGGCAGCCCGACCGGCACGACCCCGCGGTTCCTCCCGCGGGGTCGTGGGCTTTTATGGCCGCCATGGCCGCGGCCGCCATCGCCGCAAGGCTTCATCGCCACAACGCCGCAAGCTTCATGACATTCATGACGCCGCAAATATTTAGGAAGGTGGCGGCGGGCCCCGCCCGGCGAGGCTTCCCTTGCCTGCCGAAATCCATGTATAGTACTCAGTGAGGTTGAATTTTGGCGGCCGCTGCCGCCGAGGCCCCCACACAGGGTGAGGTGTTGCGCGTGGTCGAGGTCTACATCCCCACGCCGTACCGGTCCATCACCGGGGAGGCGCGCTTGAAGGTCGAGGCGGCCACGGTCCAGGAGCTCTTGGAGACCCTGGCCCAGCGCTACCCCGACCTGCGCCCGCGGCTGTTCGAGGGGGATTCCATCGCCCATCATCTGAACGTCTACGTCAACAAGCGGGAGATCCGCACGCTGCAGGGTGCCGCCACGCCGCTGCAGGACGGCGACGAGGTGGCGTTGATCCCGGCCATGGCGGGCGGATCGGGGGACGACGCGGCGGGTCCGCTGCTGACCGAGCAGCAGATGGTGCGCTATTCCCGCCATGTCCGGCTGCCTGAGGTGGGTGTGGAGGGCCAGCGCAAGCTGCTGGACAGCAAGGTGGCCATCGTCGGCGCCGGCGCCCTGGGCTCGCCGGCGGCGATCTACCTGGCCGCGGCGGGTGTGGGCACCATCGGCATCATCGACGGCGACCGGGTCGAGGTGTCGAACCTGCACCGGCAGATCCTCTACTTCGACCATGACCAGGGCCGGCCCAAGACCCAGGCGGCGCGCCGCCACCTGGAGGATATCAACCCCGACGTCCGGGTCATCGAACACCGGGAGTTCCTGAACTCCCAGAACGCCCTGGAGATCCTCAAGGACTACGACGTCGTCATCAACGGCAGCGACAACTTCGCCACCCGGTATCTGGTCAACGACGCTTGCGTGCTGCTGGGCAAGCCGCTGGTCGACGCCAGCATCCTGCGCTTCGAAGCCCAGGCCACGGTCTTCATGCCCGGCCGCGGCTGCTACCGCTGCCTGTTCCCCGCGCCGCCCCCGCCGGGCATGGTGCCCAGCTGCGCGGAGGCGGGGGTGCTGGGGGCCCTGGCGGGCCACATGGGCACCCTCCAGGCCCTGGAGGCCATCAAGATCCTGCTGGGCATCGGCGAGACGCTGGCGGAAAAGCTGCTGATCTACGACGCCCTGAGCGCCAGCTACCAGATCCTGCACTGGCAGCGCAACCCCAATTGCCCGGTGTGCGGCGACCACCCGACCATCACCGAGCTCATCGACTACGAGGCCTTCTGCGGGGTGCCGCTGCCGGGCAGCGCCAGCCGCCAGGCCAACGGGCGGGCCACCCTCCCTGCGGCCCGGCCGGGCGACGGCGCGGCGGGACGGGCGGCCCAGCCGGCCGGCGGAGCCCCGGCGGAGGAACCGGCGGCCCCGGCCACCCAGGGCACGGCCGAGCGGGCCTCCGGCGACCCGGCCGGAGGTGTGGCAGGCCCCGGTGGGGCGGGCGATGAGGAGGCCCTGCCCGATACCAGCAGCGGACCGGCGGAGCTCTCGCCCGTGGAGGCGCGGCGGCTGGTCGAAGGCGGGCGGGTCCAGGTCATCGACGTGCGCGAGCCCTGGGAATACGACCGGGACCACATCCCCGGCGCCCGGCTGATGCCCCTGGCCCAGCTGGGGGCGCGGCTGGAGGAGATCGACCCCGAGCAGCCCCTGCTGATGGTCTGCGAGGTGGGCGAGCGCAGCCGCCTGGCGGCCGAGTTCCTCCATGAGGCGGGGTTCCCCGCCGTCTACAACCTCAAGGGCGGCATGATCGCCTGGCGGAACTACCGGCTGCCGGTGGAGGCGGGATCGGCGCGATGAGGGACGTGCCCGCAGGCGGCGGGGGCGTTCCGGCGGAGGCGGGGGCGGGCGGCCCGCCCCCGCTGGTTCTTCCCCGGGCGCTGGTGACGGCCATGCTGGACCATGCCCGGGCCGAGGCGCCACTGGAGGCGTGCGGCATCGTCGGGGGCAAGGACGGCCGGCCGGTGACCTTCTACCCGGCGCGGAACGCGGACCGGTCACCGGTCCGATACACCGTGGACCCGGAGGACCAGCTGCGCATCTTCACCACGATGGACGAACGGGGCGAGGCGCTCTGGGCCATCTTCCACAGCCACCCCCACTCCCCCGCCTACCCGTCGCCCACCGATGTGCGCTATGCCTACTATCCCGAGGCCTACTACCTGATCGCCTCCCTGGCCGCGGAACCCCCGGTGCTGCGGGCGTTCCGCATCGTCGACGGGGCCATCGTCGAGCACCCCCTGGCGGTGGACGACGGGGCCGCCGGGCCGCCGCCGCCCCCCGTCTCAAGAGGCTGAGCCCACCCCGCGACAATGCCGCCGGCCCTAGCTGCGGGGCCGGCGGTAGTACTTCACGCCGCTGTAGAGGCCCATGCTGCCCAGGCCCAGGGCCAGCCCTTGGATCAGCGCCTCGAACCACAGGGACTGGCCGGCCACCGCGTAACCGAAGGAAAGGGCCAGGCCGAGGACAAGCGCCACGGGCGGCGCCCATCGCGTGGGCATGCCCTGGCGCTTGAGGAGTTCCACCAATCCGGTGATCAGGGGGACGGCCACCACGATGCCGGTGGAATCGGGATCCACCCGCCCCACCCCCTTGGCGCCTCAGATGATGATGCAGATCAGGTTGCCGCTGCCCTCGTTGGCGATGCGCTCCAGCGCCTCCCGGATCTTGCCCTGGGCGTTCTCCGGCATCGAGCGGATCTTGTCCTCGATGCCCTCCTTGAGCAGTTCATCCAGCGACTTGCCGAAGATGTCGGACTCCCAGATCTTGCGCGGGTCGTCCTCGAACTTCTCCATCAGGTAGTTGACCAGTTGCTGGGACTGCTTCTCCGAACCGATCATCGGCGCCACCTCGGTGCTGACCACCGTGCGGAACAGGTGGAGGGTCGGGGCGCTGGCCCGCAGCCGCACGCCGAACTGGCCGCCCTTGCGCACCAGTTCGGGCTCCTCGAAGACCAGGTCGTCCAGGGCCGGCATGACCACGGCGTAGCCGCGCTCGTCGGCCTCCTCCAGGCTGCGGCCGATGCGGTCGTAGACGGCCTTGGCCTTGCTGAGCTCCCGGATCAAGCGCACCAGGGTCTCCTTGCCCCGGATCTCCATCCCGCTGATCTCGCCCAAGACCTGCCAGAAGAGCTCCTCCGGCACCGTCACGTCGACGGTGGCGACGCCGGTGCCCAGATCCAGCTCCTGGAGCTCGACCTTCTCGATGTGCTGGTACTCCCCCAGCTGGTCGATGGCCCGTTCCACGTCCCGGAGCCGCTCCACGTTCTGAACGGTGGCCTGGATCGCTTCGGCGTAGTGGCGCCGGAGCCAGAAGTCCTCGTCCAGCTCCTCCACCCAGGCCGGAAGCTGGACCACCAGCTCCCGCACCGGGAACTCCAGGAGCAGTTGCTCCAAGACGACCAGCAGGTCGCGCTCGCCCACCCGGTTGAGGGCGATGGGGATCACCTGCACGTCGTAGTCGAAGGCCAGGGTCTCCGCCAGCTGGGCCGTCTCCGGCGACAGGGGGTCGGCGGTGTTGAGCAGGACCACGAAGGGCTTGCCGAGCTCCTTGAGCTCGCGGATCACCTGCTGCTCCGCCTCGACGAAGTTCTCCCGGGGGATCTCGCCGAAGCTGCCGTCGGTGGTCACCACGATGCCCAGGGTGGAATGCTCGTTGATGATCTTGCGGGTGCCGACCACCGCGGCCTCTTCGAAGGGGATGTCCTGCTCGAACCAGGGGGTGGTCACCATGCGCGGCCCGTCGGCCTCGGTATAGCCGATGGCGCCCGGGACGGGGAAGCCGACGGAGTCGACCAGCCGCACCCGCACCGTGAGCCCTTCCTTGACCTGGATCTCCACCGCCTCGTCGGGGATGAACTTGGGCTCCGCCGTCATGATGGTGCGGCCGGCCCCGCTCTGGGGAATGGCGTCCTGGGTGCGCTGCCGGTCGTGCTCGTTGGCGATGTTGGGGAGGACCAGCAGCTCCACGAACTTCTTGACGAAGGTGGACTTCCCCGCCCGCACCGGACCGACCACGCCAATGTAGAGGTCGCCGCCGGTGCGCTCGGCAATGTCCTGAAAGATGTCAAAACGCTCCACGCGCCTTCCCTCCCGATGCTGCCGCCGTGCCCGCGGCTCCGGCTGGTCGGTCAGACAGCGGCCAGCCCCTGTCCGAGGCCAGTACCATGTATATGAGGGGTGGGAGGGGATATGTCGCGGGGTGGGACGAACCGGCCGGCCCGTCCGCCGGCCTTTTGGGCGCCGGCCCCGTGCGGGGAGGGCGGCCGTCCTGAGGAAGGGGGGGCCGGCGCCGGGCGCCGGCCGCGATGGCCCGCCCCGGCCCGGGAGGGGGCATCCGGAGGGGGCATCCGGTCCCCGGGCCCCTCAGCCGCCGGCCGGCCAGGCCCCGTGCTGCCGCAGGGCCGCCAGCAGGTGGTCGGGACGGTCGCGGAACCAGGCCCGGCGGGCCGGATCGGCGGCGGCCTCGTCCACCAGGCGGGCCAGGGCCGCGCACACCGGAGCCGGGCACCCCAGGGCGGCGCCCACCCGGGCGACGGCGCCGTGCAGGGCTTGGATCTCGGTGGGATGGCGGCCGGCCGCCACGTCCAGGGCGACGGACGGCAGCTTGCCGCCCCGTCCTCCCGCCGCCCGGGGGCCCACGGTGCGGCGGAACAGGGGCGCCGGCAGGAGGCGGACCAGGCGGGTGAAGAGGCGGACGGGGTAACCCGGCAGGTCGACCAGGTCCGGTGCGGCCCGGCGGGCGACGGCGACCGCCTCCCGCAGGCTGCGGTGCTCGACGGCCGCCGCCACCGGGTCGTGGAAGACCCGGCCCACGTCCCACTGGAGCAGGGCGCCGACGGCGTTGCCCACCAGGTTGAGCAGCACCTTGGACCACTTCAGGGTGGCCGCGTCAGGCGCCGTCACCACCGGCACCGGCAGGGTGGCCTGCAGCTGGTGGGCCAGGGCCCGAAAGGCGAGGACCGCCGCCCGGCGGGCCCCCTCGGGCGGCGGGCTGCCGGCGGGCAGAGCCCGGCCGGGTTCCCTGGCGCCCGCCGCGCCGGCCAGGCCGGCGGGGGGAGACGACGGTTCGCCGGGATCGGCACCGGCACCTGGCAGGGCGGCCGTTCCACCCGGCCCCACACCCGTCACCGGGGCCAGGCCCAGGCCGCCCCGGCCGGCGTTGTAGACCCGGACCCGGTGGCCCTCCAGGGCCGCGCTCAGGGTCACGGTGCCGGCGACCACCCGGCCGACGCCCAGGCGGGAGACGGCCTGTTCCTCCGCCCCGAGGCCGTTTTGGAAGGTGACCACCACGGGGGGCCGGCCGCCCCGCCCGGCGGGCCAGGTGGCGGCCACCTGGGCCAGGGCCCGGGGAAGGGCGGGCGCCTTCACCGTCACCAGCACGGCGTCGGGCTCCGTCAGGGCCGCCGCCTCCCAGGTCGACCCGGCCACCGCCACCCGCCAGGGGCCGGAGGGGCCGCTCGGCTGGCCGGTGCCGCTCCGAGCCGGCCGGGCGGCTGGTCCCGGATCGAGCAGCAGCCCCTCCCGCGCCACCGGCGCCAGCCGCCCGGGCCGCCCCACCAGGACGACCGGATGCCCGCCGGCGGCCAGCAGGCCGCCCAACAGGCAGCCGATGGCCCCGGCCCCCACCACCACGACCCGCATCTCAGTCCCCCCGCGGGTCGATCTTCAGCGTGATGGGCAGTTCCTCCCCGCGCAGCAGGCGGCCGATGTTGGCCCGGTGCCGGACCAGGACGACCAGGGCCGCCACCCCACCGAAGATCAGGTGCGCCGTGGGGGCGTGCCAGAGGAGCATCCACAAGGGTACGCTGACGGCGGCGGACATGGAGCCCAGCGAGGAATAGCGGCTCAGGGCGACCACCCCGATCCAGACGGCGAAGGCTGCCAGGGCGACCCGTGCGTCCAGCCCCAGCAGGACCCCGAGGCCGGTGGCCACCCCCTTGCCGCCCTTGCCGCGGAGCCAGATCGACCAGCTATGCCCGGCCATGGCCGCCACGCCGGCCAGCACCGCCGCCGGCTCGCCGAGACCGGCGGCCCGCGCCACCACCACGGGCAGCCAGCCCTTGGCCGCGTCGGCCAAGAGGACCGCCGCCGCCACTCGCGGTCCCGCCACCCGCAGCACGTTGGTCGTGCCGATGTTGCCGCTTCCGTACCGGCGGATGTCGACCCCGCGGGTCGCCTTGACGAGCCAGAGCCCGAAGGGCAGCGAGCCCAGGAGGTAACCCAGGATCACCACGCCGGCCAAACCGGGTCCCCAATCCATCCGTCCCATTCCCTCACTCGGGCAGCCCCCTCATTCCTCGCCGGCCGTCCCCTTGCCCCGGGAGGGCGCCCGGAAGATCAGCCGCAGCGGGGTGCCCGTGAAGTCGAAGGCTTTGCGCAGGACGTTCTCGAGGAAGCGCTGGAAGGAGAAGTGCACCAGCTCCGGGTCGTTGACCAGGAAGAGCAGGGTCGGCGGCCGGTCCGCCACCTGCCGCACCCGGTGGATCCGCAGGCGACGCCCCTTCCGGGAGGGCGGCTCGTGGACCAGCAGGGCATCGTCCAGCACCTTGCGCAGCACCGGCTCCGGCACCCGGCGGCGGTGGTTGTCGGCGGCGGTGGCCAGCGCCTCGACGAGCCGTTCCACCCGTTGCCCCGTCAGCGCCGAGATGAAGACGATGGGCGCGAACTGGAGGAAGTCGTACTCCCGGTACAGGGCCTCGCGGTACTGGTCGGCCGTGTCGGGCCCCCGGGTCACCAGGTCCCACTTGTTGACCGCCAGCACACACGCCTTGCCTTCCTCGAGGATCATGCCCGCGATGCGCTTGTCCTGCTCGGTGGCCGGGTCCCGGGCGTCCAGCACCAGGCAGGCCACGTCGGCCCGGGCCAGGGCCCGCTGGGTCCGTAGGGTGCTGTAGAACTCCACGTCCTCCTTGACCCGGCTCTTGCGCCGCAGGCCGGCGGTGTCGATGAAGCGGAAGACCCGCTCGCCCCTCCGCCACAGGACGTCCACGGCGTCGCGGGTGGTCCCGGGGATGTCGCTGACCACCACCCGCTCCTCGCCCAACAGCCGGTTGACCAGGGACGACTTGCCCACGTTGGGCCGGCCGACGATGGCCACGGCGATCTCGGCCGTTTCGCCCCAGGCCCCCCGTTCCCCCCCGTCTGGGCCGGGTTCATCCGCCGGGGAGGGGGCGGGAAGACCGCGCACCACGGCATCCAGCAGATCGCCCACGTTGCGGCCCGGGCCCGCCGCCACGGGAATCGGCTCGCCCAGGCCGAGGCGGTAGAAGTCGAACTGCACGCCGTCCCAGCGGGCGTCGTCGACCTTGTTGACCGCCAGGATGGTGGGCTTGCGGGACTGGCGCAGCAGGCGGGCCACCTCTTCGTCGGCGGGGGTCACGCCGGCCTGGCCGTCGACCACCATGATCAAGAGGTCCGCCTCCCGCACCGCCGCCTCCACCTGCCGGCGGACCTGGACGGTCAGGGGGTCGTCGCCCTCGGCCAGGCCGCCCGTGTCGACCAGGGTGAACTCCCGGCCCGCCCAGTCGGTGTCAGCATAGAGGCGGTCCCGGGTGACGCCGGGGACGTCGTCCTCGATGGCCAGGCGGCGCTCGATGATGCGGTTGAACAGGGTGGACTTGCCCACGTTGGGCCGGCCGACGATGGCCACCACGGGTTTCACGGCTGCCCTCCCCTCCCGCCCGTTCCATCATGCCAGGGGCCTGCCAGCAGCGTCAACGCGAAGGATGGCGGTCGCCGTCGCCCGCCACGGCGGCCACCAGCGCCGCCAGCTCCGGCCAGCGCCGCGTCCAGGCCCGCACCGCCCATGCCCACCGCCATCCCCCGACATCCAACGCCCGGGGCCCCTGGGCCGAGGCGCGTCCCGGCCCACCTTCATCCCCGATGGGGTGACCACCGGTCTCAGTCCCATGGCCCCGGGGCTTGGCCGGGCGGAGACCGTCCCCATCGGGATCGCCCTTCGCCCGGCGGGTGGGGCCCAGGGCCCCCGCCGGCCCGGGGGCGTGGGGCCACGGTGCCAGCCGTGCCCACCAGGGGGTGCTGTCGCCGACGGGGATGAACCGCCACCCCCGGGCGCCCTGCTCCCCCGCTGCGGAGGCCCCCGCCGGCCGGTTGCCATCGCCCGGCGGCCGGCCGGCGGCCTCGACCGGCAAATACCCCAGGGTGCGCAGGGCGTGGGCCGCCCGCAGGGCCAGGACGTCCGGACCGCCGGCGCCCGCGGCCAGGACCACCTGGCCTGAGGGGTCCGTCCCCACCCGGAAGATCCGGCCCTCGTCCAGGGGCGACAGGCGGTCGAAGCCGGGCAGGGCGGCCACTTCCCGGGGGCCCGGCGGTCTTGCGGGGGACAGCCGGCCCAGGTGGAGGTAGGCCGCGAGCAGGGCCCGGTGGGCCGACCCGCCCGAAACGTAGAACACCGCCCGCTGCGGGAACCGCTGCGGGAACGGAGGGGCCGGGGGCCCGGCCGCCGCCGGACCGGGCGGGCCGGGGTGCGAGGCCGTCGCCGGCGGGCTGGCGCGACCGCCGGGGCGGGCCTCCTGGTAGGCCGCGACGGCCTGGCGGGCCGCCTCCACCCGCTGCACCAGGTGGGGGAAGGCGGCCTGAACCCCCCGCACCAGCAGGGGGCGGGCTAGCCGGCGCCAGCCCAGGCGGCGGGAGGCGAAGCCCGCCACCTTCATCGCCAGGTTGACCTCCGTCAGCACGTTGACGAAGAGCCAGCGGTCGGCGCCGCCGGCCAGGGCCAGCAGCCCCAGGCACCAGCGGGCCAGGGCATCCCCGGCCCCCTCGGCCCCCAGGATGAAGAGGCCGTCGCAGCCCGGGCCGTGGCCCATGGGCAGCAGCCGGCCGTGTTCCTCCCGCTCGTTGCGGTCGAAGAAGTCGAGCCGGGCCAGCTCGGACGCCGCCGGCGGGCGGTGGGGGTCCAGCAGTCCCTGGTGCAGCGCCGCCGAGACCACCGAGGCGTGGGTCCCGCCGTAGCAGTAATAGACCACGAGCGGGGCGCCGGTTGGGACCGGGCGCCCGTCACCCGGGGCGGTGCCCGGGTGCGGGTCCGGGCTCCCCGCGCCAGGGGCAGCAGGGGCGGCCCGCGTTGCGGCGGCGGTTGGGCCGGCCGCCGCCCTCCCATTCCGATGCCCGCCGGGGCTCTCGTCGTTCCGGCGGGTCACGGGCGCCCCGCTCCTTCCCCTTCCCCTTCCCCTTCCCGTTCCCCTTGCCCTCTCCGTTGCCCGTCCCCGGACCGTTTCCCGTCCCCGGAAGCGGCATCCCCGCCCAACAGGCCCATGGCGCCGGCGGTCAGGGCGGCCGCCGCCAGGGCGTCGTACGCCTCGCCGCCGGCCACGGTGAAGTGCACGGGGATGGCCGCCGCCGGGACGCCCGCGCCGGCGCCGAAGCCGGCCAGGGTGGCCGCCAGCAGCCCTTGCCCCAGGACCATGCCGGCGGTGGCCAGCACCAGGCCACCCGGGGCGGGGACGGGCACCAGGGACGCCACCACCCCCACCACCAGCCCGGCGGCCCAGGCGGGGCCGATCCACGGCGGCAGGCTGGCCGGAAGAACCCGGAGCAGGGCATAGGCGAGGCCGGCGACCAGGAGGAGGCTCACCCCGGCGGTCCGGCGCTGGCCCCGGGGCAACCGGGTGAGCCACCCACCGGCGGCCAGCAGGGGCAACCCGGCGCCGCCCGGGCTCACCCCCAGCCAACCGGACGCCACGGCGACCGGCACGGTCCAGGCGCCGGCGGCAGCCAGCCACAAGAGCCCCCAGGCGGCCAGGCGCCAAGGTGGCAGGCCGAGGCGCTGGGCGCCCGGCACGACGCCCAGGGCCAGGAGGATGACGGCCAGGGCGAGCAGGCCCATCCCGGTCAACGGCGATCACCCCCGCATAAGCATTCCCCCACGGCGAGGGCCGGGGTCGGACCGCAGCACCGGGTAAAAGGCGACGGGGGTGCGCCACGGCCGCGCACCCCCGTCCTCCGGGCCCCCAGCGGGCCTGCCGGATTGGTTCCTTGTCAGCCGCCGGTCATTCGCCGGCCCGCTGATCGTCCTCCCGGCCGTCCTCACCGGCCAGCCGGTCGCGGGTCTCCTCCAGCAGATCGCCGAACATCTCGCCGATGGTGATCCCGCCCCCGTCGGCCGCCGGGGCCGGTTCCTCCGGCCGGGGCTGGGGCCGCTCGGGCGCCCGGCGGGGCCGGTCGGTCCGGGGCCGCCGGGGCTCCGCCGGCGAGCGCATGCTCAGGCTGATGCGCCGGTCTTCCGGCTGGACCCGCAGGATCCGCACCTCGACCTCCTGGCCTTCGTGGACCACCTCATCGGGGGATTCCACCCGGTGGTCCGCCAGCTGGGAGATGTGAACCAGGCCCTCCACGCCCGGCTCCAGCCGCACGAAGGCGCCGAAGGGGACCAGCCGCACCACCGTGCCCTTGACGGTTGCCCCCACCGGATAGCGCTGCTCCACGTCGCTCCAGGGATCGGGCATGAGCTCCTTGAGGCTCAGGGAGATCCGTCCCCGCTCCCGGTCCACCTTGAGGACCTTGACCTGAATCGTGTCGCCTTCCTTCAGCAGGTCCCGCGGGTGGTCGATCCGGCCCCAGTGCATCTCGGAGACGTGGAGCAGGCCATCGACGCCGCCCAGGTCGATGAAGGCGCCGAAGTCCGTCAGCCCCTTGACGACGCCGGTCCGCACCTGGCCCTCCTCCAGGCTGGCCAGGGTCTCCTCCGCCCGGCGCCGCGCCTCCTCCTCCAGCAGCTCCTTGCGGGAGAGGATGACCCGCCGCTTGTTGCGGTCCAGCTCGATGATCTTGGCCCGCACGGTGGTCCCCACATAATGGCTGAGGTCCGCCACATAGCCGCGCTCCACGTGGGAGGCCGGCATGAAGGCCCGCACACCGGCGTCGCAGACCAGGCCGCCCTTGACCTGTTCGACCACGGGCACCTCGATGGGCTCGCCGGCCTCATACGCCCGGCGCAGCGCATCCCAGGCCTCGCGCTCCACGGCCCGGCGGTGGGACAGGAGCAGGCCGCCTTCGCCCTTGTCGGTGAAGCCCAGCACGACCACGGGGATCTCCTGACCGACCTGGTAGACGTCCTCGGGTTGCTTGCCGCCCAACAGCCGCAGCTCGTTGCGGGGGATCGTGCCGTCGGACTTGTGACCCACGTCCACCAGGACGTGATCGTCGGCCACCTGCACCACGGTGCCCGTCACCACCTGGCCCCGGCTCAGGCGGGTGGGCGCCAGCTGTTCGTCCATCGCCGGGCGGGTGGCGGGGCTGCCTTCGCCGGCCGCGGCACCGGCGCCGGCCCCCTCAGCGGAGGGTTGGCCGTCCCCGGCGTCACCCCCCGCGGCCCCTGCGGTCGCCGGCGCCGCCTCGCTGTCGGCCCCGCCGCCGGCAGCGGAGGGTTCACCGCCCGCTGCGGCTCCGGCCTCGGGGGATGAACCGGCCGGCTCCGCCGCGCCGGCGGGATCGGTCCCGGCCGCCTCAGCAGAACCGGCCGTCGCGGCGGCCTCCGCGGGGACGCCGGGTTCACCCACGGGTTGCCCCGCCGGGCGGTCGGCGCCTTCGAATTCGGCCACGCCGGCCTCCCGTTCCGCGGCCGCCTCGCTGGATTCCTCTGCTTCCTGCTTCAGCTGGGCCAGGGCTTCCGTGGCCCCCGCGGCGGCCTCCGCCGCCGCGGGGCTCAGGTGCTGCTCCGGACCGGCGGGCGTCACCTCCTGTTCCGGCGCGGCTCCGGGAACCCCTTCCTCCCGGTCGGCCGCCTGCGGATCGCGGATCTCGTCCATCCTCGACACGACCCCCTTCGAACGGCTTAACCTACAGGGATGCGGCACCGCGCGAACCGCCCGTGGCCGGTTCGTCCAACAGCGCCGCGATGGCCTCGCGCATCCTGTCCGCAACCGCCTCGATGGACCCCTCCCCTCCGCCCCGATCGACCCGGAAGGGCCGCCCGATGCGGACCCGCAGCCGGCGACCCAGCCGGTACGGCCCGGTGATGGCCACAGGCAATACCGGGGCACCGGACTTGATCGCCAGCAAGGCCGCGCCGGGCTCGAATGGCCGCAAGGGCCCTCGGCTCCGGGTCCCCTCCGGGAACAGGCCGACCACCTGCCCCTGCTCCAGCAGGGACAGGGCGTGGCGCAGGGCCCAGCGGTCGGGTTGACCGCGGCGCACGGGGAAGGCCCCCAGGCGCCGCAGGACCCAGGCCGCCAGCCGGCTGTGGAACAGTTCTTGCTTGGCCATAAAATGTACCTTTCTCGGCAGCACCGTACCCACCAGCGGCGGGTCCAACCAGCTCAGGTGGTTGGCGATCACCAGGAGCGGGCCCCGGGCCGGCACGTTCTCCCGCCCCCGGACATCCCAGCGGTACCCCAGGGCGAACAGAAGCCAGAACAGCCCCTTGGCAAACGGGTACAGCACCTAGTCGCCCTCCCGGCAGTACCGCAGGATCTCGTCGACCACGGCCTCCACGGACCGGCCCGTGGTGTCGATCTCGATGGCGTCGGCGGCCCGCTGGAGCGGCGCCGCGGGGCGCGTCATGTCCTGGCGGTCCCGCTGGGCCAGGGCCGCCTCCACCTGCTCCAGGGTGACCGCATGGCCCGCCGCCACCAGCTCGCGGTGGCGCCGCCGCGCCCGTTCCGCCGCCGAGGCCGTTAAGAAGACCTTGAGATCGGCGTCGGGCGCCACGTGGGTCCCCGTGTCCCGCCCCTCCAGGACGACCCGGCCCTGCCGGGCCAGCTCCCGCTGGAGCTCCAGCAGCCGCTGCCGCACCTCGGGGATCGCCGCCACCGTCGACACGGCCTGGTCGACGGCGGGCTCCCGCAGGTAGGGCGTGACATCGACCCCGTCGAGAACGACCTGCGGGGCCCCCTCGGGCCCCGTTGCCAGCGCGTTGTCCGTTTCCCGGGCCAGCTGGGCGACCCGCGTCCGGTCGGCGGGATCGATGCCATGGCGCAGCACCTTGAGGGTCATGGCGCGGTACATGGCACCCGTATCGACGTAAAGGTAACCCAGGGCCGCGGCGACCCGCCGGGCGACGGTGCTCTTCCCTGCACCGGCCGGCCCGTCGATGGCGATGACGCGTTTCAACGACGCCGGTTCCTCCCGATTCTTCGACACCGAGCACCCGATTCCTTGTTTTTGGATTGCCGCCTTGGGATTGCCAAGGCGGGTTGGTTCGCATAGCCCCCGATCCCTGGGGGATCGGGGCGATTCCAATCGCCCGCAATTATACCACGGAACGGTGCCGGCCGGGGCGGCGCGGGCGCCTAATCTTCCCGCCCGGCGGGCTGCCACACGACCTCGAGGGGCATTTCGGTGGCCGCCACCGCCCAGCGGGCTCCCGGCCGGGGCGCCTGGATCGGACCGGCCACGTGGGTCAGGGTCACGGTGGCCCTCCCGCCGCCCTCCACCCGCAAGGCGAGCCGGCTGCCCGGGCGGATCACCACCGGCAGGATCCGGCCCGGCGTCAGCCGGCCGATCGCCCGCCCGTCAAGCAGCAGGACGGCCGCTGCAGGCCCCTGGCCCTGCAAGGTCAACACTGTCTGGGCATCCGGCGCGGGGGCTGGACCCGCACCACCCGCCTCCGGCGCCGGGACGGTCCCCGTTTCCCCCGGGATGCCAGGGCCCGCCGCGGCCGGGGGTCCCGCCGGAGTCCCGGCCAGGGGTACGGTGGCCGGGAGGTACCCCCAGTCCTCCAGGACCCGCCCGTAGGTGTCGTACGCCAGCGGGCCGCGGCCCGCCATCAGGGACTGGACGACGACCAGGGCCACCAGGCCGGCCACCACCGCCCGCACCAGGAGGTCCTCCGCGGCGGCCAGCCAGCGCGGCCACCCCGGGGGCGACGACTGCCCGGCCGCCGGAGCCTCAGGCGCGGGGGAACCGTCGGGCACCTGGTCCGCCGGGGGCGCCTTGGCCCCCTGGGGCGCCTGGGGTACCTCAGACACCTGGGGTGCCTGGCAGGCCCGGGCGGGGGGCTTCTGTCCTTGCGCGGCCATCTCCCCACCTCCCTGCCGGCCCGGGCCACCGGACCGGCCTTCCGGGGGGAGTGTATGCGGGGTCGGGGCGATCCTTGTGGCCGCTGGCATCGCCGGAGGGAGCCGGCCGGTGCGGGCCGTGGGGGCGGGTGC
>DATCLH010000179.1:0-2496 GCA_036564035.1 Thermaerobacter sp. | reverse complement strand
GGAATCCTCGAACCCTCGCCCCGCCGGTGCCACCGGGCCGGCGGCGACCGCTCCCGGTGCGGCGCGGGCCGGGTCTGCCGGACGGGCCGGCCTGGACCGGCCCCTGGTGGCCATCACCCTGGGCGACCCGGCGGGCATCGGTCCCGAGATCGTCGTCAAGGCCCTGATGGACGAGGAGGTCTACCACGCCCTGCGGCCGCTGGTCATCGGCGACCGGTCCGCGGTGGAACGGGCTCGCCGCCTCATCCCCGGCGCGCCGGCGGTGCGGGTGGTGGCCGATCCGGCCGAGGGCCTGTACACGCCGGGCATCCTGGACCTGGTCGACCTGGCCAACGTGCCGCCCGATCTCGCCCTGGGCCAGGTCCAGGCCGCAGCCGGCCGCGCCGCCTACCAGTACATCGAGCGGGCGGTGGCCTGGGCCCGGGCCGGCCGGGTCGACGCCGTGGCCACGGCGCCCATCCACAAGGAGGCCCTGCGGGCGGCGGGCGTCCCCCACATCGGGCACACGGAGATCTTCGCCGAGCTGACCGGCTCGCCCGACCCCCTGACGATGTTCGAGGTGGCGGGCATCCGCATCTTCTTCCTGACCCGCCACGTCTCCCTGCGCCAGGCCCTGGACCTGGTGCGGAAAGAGCGGATCGTCGCCACGGCCCGCGCGGCCCTGGGGCATCTGCAGGCCCTGGGCATCGCCGCGCCGCGGCTGGCGGTGGCGGCCCTGAACCCCCATGCCGGCGATGGCGGCCTCCTGGGCCGGGAGGAGATCGAGGAGATCGCCCCGGCGGTGGCCCAGCTCCAGCAGGAGGGTCACCGGGTCTCGGGGCCGGTGCCGGCCGACTCGGTGTTCCACCTGGCCCGGCAGGGCGCCTTCGACGCGGTGCTGTCCCTCTATCACGATCAGGGGCACATCGCCGCCAAGAGCATGGACTTCGAGGGCACCGTCAGCGTCACCCTGGGCCTGCCCTTCATCCGCACGTCGGTGGACCACGGCACCGCCTTCGACATCGCCGGCACGGGCAAGGCCAGCGCCGTCAGCATGAAGCGGGCCATCCTGGCTGCCGGCCGCCTGGCGGGGCTGGGCCGCAGCTCAAGGCCGGCTGCAGCGCCGTCCTTGGAGGCTGAGGCCTGGGAGTCTGGGGCCGGTTCGTCCGGCGGGGAAGAACCGGCGCCCGTCGAGAGGGGAGCGTGAGGCGCATGCATCCCGATGGAGCGCAGATGGTGCTGGGGCTCGTCCTCGGCGTCGCCGCCCTGATCTTCATGGTCCTTCGGACCAAGATCCACACCTTCCTGGCCCTGATCGCCGCCGCGGCCCTGACGGGCCTGGTGGGCGGGATGGCCCCCGACGAGCTGGCCAAGGCGATCACCCAGGGCTTCGGCAACACCCTGGCCAGCATCGGCATCGTCATCGGGTTCGGCGTGATGCTGGGACGCATCCTGGAGGTCACCGGGGCCGCCCAGCGCATGGCGCTGACCTTCCTGCGCCGATTCGGCCGCGGCCGGGAGGAGTGGGCCCTGGGGGCCACGGGCGCCGTGGTGTCGATCCCCATCTTCTGTGATTCGGGGTTCGTGATCCTCTCGCCCCTGGCCCGGGCCCTGGCCCGGGAGGCCGGCAAGCCCGTCCTGGGGCTGGGGGTGGCCCTGGCCGCGGGGCTGATGTCGACCCACCACCTGGTGCCGCCCACGCCCGGGCCGCTGGCCGCGGCGGGAACCTTCAACGTCGACCTGGGTCTGATGATCTTCTGGGGCCTGGTCATCACCATCCCCGTCTACATCGTCACCATGCTCTACGCCCGCTGGATCGGCCGGTGGGCCGCGGCCCGCGGCATCACCGTCGAGACGGCGCCGGGGGCGGGCTCCGGCTCCGCGGGGGCCCGGAAGGCCGGGGAACGGTCCAAGGGCCGCCAGGCCACCGGCATGGCCCCCATCACCGGCGCCTCCGACGCGGCCGCCGGTTCCACCCAAGCCGTGGGGAACCTGGGGCTGGCCGGGGGCGGACGCGGGGAAGCAGGGCTGCCCAGCGCCTGGCGCGCCTTTGCCCCCATCGTGGTGCCGGTCCTGCTGATCTTCCTCAACACGACCCTGACCGCCGTGGGGGCGCAGGGTCCGGTGGCCACCTACCTGATCTTCCTCGGCAACCCGGTCATCGCCGTGGCCATCGGCCTCTTGCTGGCGGTGTACGGCCTGATGGGCAAGGCGTCGCGGGAGGACGTCCTGCAGCGGGTGGAGGAGGGCATCGCCTCCGCGGGCATCATCATCCTGGTGACCGGCGCGGGGGGCGCCCTGGGCAACGTGCTGCGGGTCAGCGGTACCGGCGACTTCATCGCCCAGCAGATCGCCCAGATGTCCCTGCCGCCCCTGCTGCTTCCCTTCCTGGTCGCCACCCTGGTGCGGCTGGTTCAGGGCAGCGGCACGGTGGCCATGGTGACCGCCGCCTCCATCACCGCGCCGATCCTGGCCTCGCTGGACGTGGCGCCGGTCATGGCGGCCCAGGCGGCGGCC
>DATCLH010000178.1:0-4694 GCA_036564035.1 Thermaerobacter sp. | reverse complement strand
GCCCCGGTCCACGGTGCCGAAGACCACCACGGTGTGGGGCCGGTCGAGGGCCCAGCCCAGGGTGCGGGACCGCTCCAGGATCTCGGCCGGATCCTGAAGGGTTCCGCCGAGAAGCCGGTCCAGGAACTCCGTCCGGTACCGTCGCTGCACCTCGGTCACCGCTGCTTGCTTGCCCCACTCCAGGGCGACGATCGCCGCGCCCCGCTCCAGAAGGCCCGTCTCCGAGGGCAAGGGCGCCCGGCCCGGCGAGGCCGCGCACAGGGACCCGAAGAACCGGCCGCCCGAAGCCACGGGGACACGCCAGGCCGGCCCTGGCGGCGGCAAAGGCGGGGCTGCGGAGGCGGCCGCCGCCTCGGGTGGGGACGCCGGGGGCGCAGCCGCGGCTACCGCCTCGGGTGGGGGCGCCGGGGGTGCCGCCGCGGCCACCACCGCACCGGTGGCGTCTTCGATCCAGACCGGGCGGTTCAGGTGGCGGGCCACGGCGGTGCAGAGGGCCTCGAGCCCCGCGTCGCGCAGGACCAGGTCCAAAAGCTCCCGCTGAAGGCGGTCGGCGACCAGGGTGGCCGCCGCCTGCCGGTGGGCGATGGCCTGCATCACCGGGCCGATGATCTCGGCAAAGGACAGGTGATAGGGGATCTCCAACAGGGGCAGGCCATGGCGCTCGGCCTGGGCCACCGCCTCGGCGGGGATCTCCGCCACGTAGCGCCGGGGCTTGATGCCCAGGCCGGCCGCCCCCTTGGCGGCCAGGCCCGGGATCAGGGCCGCCAGCTGGGCCGGGTCGTCGCGGAAGGTGAAGCCGGTGGTCAGCAGCAGCTCGCCTTCCAGCACCCAGTCGACGATGTCGGGCACCTCGATGACGTTGACCAGCCGGACAGGCCGCCCCAGGGCGCGGTGGCCGGCCAGCACCCGGACCTCCCGCAAGGGCTCGAGCTCCAGGATGTCGGCCACGGTGACGCCATCCGGCGCCGTGGGCCCGGGGGCGGGGTCGCCGTTGCCGGCCCCTGCCTTAGCCGGGGGCGAGATCGCCGGCGGCCGGGCAGCCGCCGCCCCTCCCGCCGGGCCGTCCTCCGGCCCACCGGTCCCTTGCGGGCCGGGGCCCGGGGGACGGCTGCCCACCCGGTCCGGGCCGCTCCGGCTATGGCCGGGCACCGCCCGCGTGCTGCGGGCCGGCGCCGTTCCCTCCGATCCCGTCATCCCCATCCCTCCCGCGGGTCCACCCCATCGCACCCCCATATGAACACGGTCATTGGCGTGCCGGTGCGACGGTTCCTGCCGCGGGAGCCGGCACCCTCGTAAAAAATCGCTAAACAGGCCGCAGGGTCTTTAGGAAAACCCACCAAAGGGGCGGCACCCGGCCGGGACGAACCCTGGGGTACCTTGTTGGTCCCGGAGCGGACCCGCACCCCGGGAGCCGATCCGCACCCCGGAATCGGGCCCCCACCCCGGGGCCGGCCGGCAGGAACGCGCCGCGGCCCCATGGGTCCTCGGCGACGTCACCGGGCGCCCGTCCCGGTCCCGGGCCGCACGGAAAACGGGCCGCACAGGAAAGAGGGACACGCCATGAAACCGCCGCGGTTTGCTTACCACGACCCCCGGTCGGTGGACGAAGCCGTCGCCCTCCTCGGCCGCTACGGGGGCGACGCCAAGGTACTGGCCGGCGGCCAGTCGCTGGTCCCCCTGCTCAACTTCCGCCTGGCCCGGCCCGCCGCCCTGATCGACATCAACCGCATCCCGGGGCTCGACGGCCTCCAGGTCGCCGGCGACCGGCTGGAGGTGGGGGCCCTGGTCCGCCACCGCCAGGTGGAGCGATCCCCCGCGGTGCGGCGCCACTGCCCGCTGCTGGCCGAGGCGGTGGAGTGGGTAGGCCACCCGGCCATCCGCCAGCGGGGGACCCTGTGCGGCAGCCTGGCCCACGCCGATCCCGCCGCCGAGCTGCCGGCGGTCTGGGTGGCCCTGGATGGCACCCTACGGGTCCGGGGCCCTGCGGGGGAGCGAGAGATCCCGGCCGGCGCCTTCTTCCTGACCTACTTCACGACGACCCTGGCGCCGGAGGAGCTGGTGGTCGGCGCCTCCCTGCCCGTCCTGCCGCCCGGAGCCGGCTGGGCCTTCGTCGAGGTGGCCCGCCGGCACGGCGACTTCGCCCTGGCCGCCGTGGCCGCGACGGTGGCGCTGGATGCCGACGGCCGCATCGCCGGGGCGCGGCTGGGGCTGGCGGGCGTGGGGCCGGTCCCCTTCCGGGCGACCCGGGCGGAGGCCTGCCTGGCGGGCCGCCTGCCCGGCGAGGAGGCGTGGCGGGAGGCGGCCGCCTTGGTCGAGGACGAGATCGAGCCGGAATCGGACCTGCACGCCAGCGCCGCCTACCGGCGCCAGCTGGCGGGGGTGCTGGTCCGCCGGGCCCTGGAGCAGGCGGCCCGGCGGGCGGCCCCGGCAGGCCGCGGAGGTGAGGGGCGATGACGGGGGACGAACACGGCCACACCTTGGACGCCGTCCAGGGCCCGGCGCCCGGGACGGGCGCTGCGGGTGCACTTCCGGGGCCGAAGCCCGCAGGGACCGCACCGGAACCTGCGCCTGCCGTTGGGGCGGGGTGGCCCCCGGCCGGCGCGAGCGACGAGCCCCAGCGGGCGATCACCGTCTGGGTCAACGGCCGGCCCTACCGGCGGCAGGTTCCCGTGCGGATGCTGCTGGCCGACTTCCTGCGCCACGAGCTGGGGCTGACGGGCACCCACGTGGGCTGCGAGCACGGCGTCTGCGGCGCCTGCACGGTGCTCTGGGACGGGGAGCCGGTGCGGTCCTGCCTGCTCTTGGCTGTCCAGGCCGACGGCGCCCACCTGATCACGGTGGAGGGCCTGGCCCCGCCTGACGGCCCCCTCCACCCGGTCCAGGAGGCCTTCCGCCAGGCCCACGGCCTGCAATGCGGGTTCTGCACCCCGGGGTTCTTGCTGACGGTGGCCGCGTTCCTCCGCGACCACCCGGACCCCGAACCCGACGAGGCGGCCATCCGCGACGCCCTGTCGGGCAACCTGTGCCGCTGCACGGGTTACCAGCACATCGTGGCCGCGGTGCAGCGGGCCGCCCGGCTCCTGGCCGAGACCGGCGTGCCCGCCGTGCCCCGGTACGAGCCGGCGGCGGGGGAGGGGGCCTGAGATGGCGACCCGCACCTTCGGCCAGTCCATCCCGCGCAACGAAGACCCGCGGCTGCTGACGGGCCGCGGGCTCTACGTGGACGACGTCCACCTGCCCGGCATGCTCCACGCCGCCGTCCTGCGCAGCCCCCATGCCCACGCCCGCATCCGGCGCATCGACACCGCCCGGGCGCGGGCGCTGCCGGGGGTCCACGCCGTGTGGACGAACCAGGACCTGGGGCCCCTCGCCGGACCGCTGCCCCTGTTGATCCCCCACCCGGCCCTGCGGGCCCGCACCCAGTACGCCCTGGCGCCGGGGGTGGTGCGCCACGTGGGCGAGCCGGTGGCCCTGGTGGTGGCCGAGAGCCGGTACGTGGCGGAGGATGCCCTGGACCTGATCGACGTGGAGTACGAGCCGCTGCCTGCGGTGGTCGACCTGGAAGAGGCCGTTCGGCCCGGGGCGCCGGTGATCTACCCCGAGCTGGGGGACAACATCGCCGCCCACGTGGTCCAGGAGCGGGGGGACTTCGCGGCGGCGATCCGGCGGGCGCCCCACGTGATCCGGGCCCGCTTCTCCCTGGAGCGGGGCGCCGCCTCCCCCATGGAGACCCGGGGTGTGGTGGCCCATTTCGACCGCCAGGAGGGCAGCCTGACGGTGTGGGACTCGACCCAGGCGCCGATCCCCATCCGCAACGGGCTGGCGGAGATGCTGGGCCTGCCCCAGCAGCGGGTCCGGGTGGTGGCGCCCGACGTGGGCGGCGGCTTCGGTTGCAAGGTGATGATGTTCTACCCCGAGGAGGTCCTGATCCCGTGGGCGGCCATGCGCCTGGGACGCCCGGTCAAGTGGATCGAGGACCGGCGCGAGCACTTCGTCGCCACCAACCATGAGCGGCTGCAGATCCACGACGTGGAGGTGGGCTTCGACGACGACGGCCGCATCCTGGCGCTGCAGACGGTGTTTCTCCACGATTGCGGGGCCTTTGCCGCCTACGGGCTGATCATCCCCATCGTGGCCGAGTGCACCCTGCCGGGGCCCTACAAGATCCCCAACCACTGGGCGGAATCCAAGGCTGTTTACACCAATAGGACCCAGACCAACCCTTGCCGCGGTGCGGGCCGGCTCCACGCGGTGTTCGTCATGGAGTGGGTGGTCAAGCGCATTGCCGAGCACTTGGGGCTCGACGCCAACGAGGTCCGGGGCTGCAACTTCATCCAGCCCGACGAGTTCCCCTACGACGTGGGCCTGATCTACCAGGACAACGCGCCCCTGGTCTACGACAGCGGCAACTACCCCGCGGTGCTGGAGAAGTGCCTGGAGATGATCGAGTACGACCGCTGGCCCGAACGGAAGCGGCAGTTCCGGGCCCAGGGGCGGTACGTGGGCTTGGGCATCGCCTTCTATGTCGAGGGCACGGGCATTGGCCCCTACGAGGGCGCCCGGGTGACGGTGGAACCCAGCGGCAAGGTCTTCGTCGCCACCGGCGTGGGCACCCAGGGGCAGAGCCACGCCACCACCTTCGCCCAGATCGTGGCCGACCAGCTGGGGGTCGACCCGGCCGACGTCACGGTGGT
>DATCLH010000177.1:0-2659 GCA_036564035.1 Thermaerobacter sp. | reverse complement strand
GGGTCGCGGGATCCACCGCAGAGGCCCCGCCGGAGGCCTGGGAGCGGCTGCGCCTCAACATGCCGGCCGCCAGGGTGACGGCGGTGGCCCGGGAGCGGAACTCGTCCAGAACCGTTTCCACCAGCCAGCGCCGGTCCTCTTCCTGCCGGCACCAGCGGCCCCACTGCCGGTCGAGCCAGGCGGTACCCGACGCCAGAGGTACGGCTGCGGCCAGGACCACCAGCCAGGCCGGGCTGCCGGCGCGGCGGGCCAGTTCGGTCGCGGTGACGCTGGCCACCACCGTGAGGATGACGCCCGCGGCCTGGCGCCACCGCCACCCGGCGGCGGCGCTCCGGTGCCGGTCCCCCTCAGGCCCGGGGCAGAGGTCCTGTTCCCCGGCGGCTGCCGCCCCGGCCCTCAACGCGCCGCCTTCCCACCCTGATCTGGAGCATCTGGCCGTCCAGCGTGCCGGAAGGCACGCCATCCGCGCCATGCCCGGAATATCCCGGATCCCCATGCCCGCTCCCCCCACCGGTCCCGCGTCCACCCGGGCAGAACCCGGTCACCGTCCCGGCCGGGGCGGGGTCTCGCCTCGCCGGGGCACCGGCCCGCCGCGGGTACTGGCCCAAGTTCGCCCGGACCTGTCCATTTCCTGGCACGAAATGTTCCGAAATACCACGAAATCAACGAGATTCGTGCGACAATTCTCGACGAGCCCGGCGACGGCCTGCCGCGATGCCGCCGGCCGGTTCCGGCCGCAGGGCGGCCTATCGGGTCAAAGCCTTATAGTCCTTCGACCTGTCGTGATGGCCATCTGTCTCGCCTGCCCTGATCGCCCCGGTGGCGGCAGGATCGCGGGCGGCCGCCCGCGAACCCAGGGGCGACGCCCAGCCGAGAGCCACGGGCGCGGGGCGCGAGGCGGGTACCCATGGCACCCGATGCGCATCCTGCCAGGCGAGAAGGAGGGCCGGCGATGTCCCGCGACCACCAGTCCGAGGCGCGCCGGGCGCGGCCCGGCCGGGGCATCGCCGGGCCCGGTGAGGAGGGCCCGGCGGGGTACCGGGTGATGCAGGTCCTCAACAACAACGCGGTCCTGGCCCGGGACGGGAACGGCCGGGCCGTAGTGCTGCAGGGCCGCGGCCTGGGTTACCGGTCCCGGCAATCCCGCTGGGTTGCCGCCGGTGATCCCGCCATCGAAGCCGTCTACGTTGCCGAACCGGCGGCGGTGCCCGCCCCGGACTGGTTGCCGGGCGTGGTGGCACGGCTCGTGCAGCGGGCGGAGGCGGCCCTGGGCGAACCGGTGGACCCCCACATCGTGCCCGCCCTGGTGGACCACCTGGCCTTCGCCCTGCACCGGGTGCGCCAGGGCCTCCCCCTGGAGAACCCTTTCCTGGACGAGATCGAGGTGCTGTTCCCGGAGGAACTGCTCCTGGCCCGCCAGCTGCTGGCGGACGTGGCCGCTGCCGGCGGGCCGGCTCTGCCACCGGCGGAAGCCGGTTTCGTGGCCCTGCACCTGCGAGCGGCCCGGGCGGGCGTCCCGGTCAAGCAGCCGGCCCGGGACACGGCGCTGGTGCACGAGCTGGTGGAGTGGGTCCGGCGGCGGCTCGAGGTGCCGCTGCGCCCTGGCAACCTGGATCACGCCCGGCTGGTGGCCCACCTGCGCTATCTGGTCGACGCGGTGGCGCGGGGTGGTGGAACCCCCAACCCCCTGCTGCCCCGGATCCGGGAGGAGTTCCCCCAGGCCATGGCCCTGGCGGAGGAGATGGGGGCGGAAATCGCCCGGCGGCTGGGCAAGCCCGTGCCCGAAGACGACCTGGGCTACGTGGCCCTGCACCTGGCCAAACTGATGCTGGAGGGCAGGCCCCCGGAAGGAACGGCACCCTCAGGGCGCGAATAAAGGCGATGCCTAGACCACCATCGAAACCCGGTGTGTTACGGGTTCGACCCGGCATGAACCGGAGGCGTGCGCGGCCCGGCAGCAAGGCCGTGCATCCTCCGGTTTTTTGCTGGCAAGGTGGACATATTCAGAGGAGGGGTGTCCGCGATGAACGTCATGGGGGGATTGCAGCGGGTGGGCCGGGCGTTGATGGCGCCCGTGGCGGTGCTACCCGCGGCCGGCATCCTGCTGCGCCTCGGCCAGCCGGACCTTTTGAACATTCCGGTGATGGCGCAGGCCGGGGATGCCATCTTCTCCAACCTGCCCCTGCTGTTCGCCATCGGCGTCGGCATCGGCCTGGCCAACCAGGCGGGTGTGGCCGGACTGGCGGCTCTGGTCGGGTACGTGGTGTTCCAGAAGACCCTCACCACCATCAACGAGGACCTCAACATGGGCGTCCTGGCGGGCATTCTCACCGGCGCGCTGGCCGCGGCCATGTACAACCGGTACCACAACATCCGGCTGCCGGAGTGGCTGGGCTTCTTCGGCGGGCGCCGGTTCGTCCCGCTGGTCACCGCCTTCTGGGCCCTGGTCCTGGGCGTGGTCTTCGGGTTCGTCTGGGGCCCCGTCCAGCAGGCCATCGACGCCCTGGGCAACTGGATCGTGGGGGCGGGGGCTGCGGGGGTCTTCGTCTTCGGGGTGCTGAACCGGCTTTTGCTGCCCTTCGGCCTGCACCACATCATCAACAGCCTGGTCTGGTTCGTCTTCGGCGACTTCACCAACCCCCAGACGGGCGAGGTGGTC
>DATCLH010000176.1:0-7187 GCA_036564035.1 Thermaerobacter sp. | reverse complement strand
GCCTGGCGGGGACCGAAGACGGCGATGCCCGCCGCCTCTAGCCGGTCGGCCAGTCCGGCCACCAGGGGGGCCTCGGGCCCGACCACCGCCAGGTCGACCCTCCGGTCCGCCAGCCGGCGCACCGCACCATCCAGATCCAAGGGGTCGTCGCCCAGGCACTCCACGCCCATGGCGGCCATGCCGTCGTTGCCGGGCACGGCCAGGACCCGCTCCACCCGGGGGCTGGCTGCCAGGGCCCGGGCCAGGGCGTGCTCGCGCCCGCCGCCCCCGATCACGGCCACGCGCATACCGGCTCCTCCTCCCGGTTCGATCCAGAACGGCCCGCTGGTAACGGGGCGGCACCGCTGGCGGCCGGGCCATCAGTGGCGGAAGTGACGCCGGCCCGTGACGACCATGGCGATCCCGGCCTCGTCGGCGGCGGCGATCACCTCGCCGTCCCGGACCGAGCCGCCGGGCTGGATGATGGCGGCGATGCCGGCGGCGGCCGCCCGCTCCACCGAGTCCGGGAAGGGGAAGAACCCGTCCGAGGCCAGCACGGCGCCCCGGGCCCCGGCACCCGCCAGGGCCAGGGCCTGTTCCACCGCCCGGACGCGGCTGGTCTGGCCGGCGCCGATGCCCAGGGTCCGCCAGCCGCCGCCGGGCTGGGGCGCCGCCACCACGATGGCGTTGGAGCGGCAGGCCTTCACCGCCCGCCAGGCGAAGTCCAGCGCCGCCCACTGTTCTTCGGTGGGCACCGCCCGGGTCACCACCCGCCAGTCCTGGCGGGCCCCGGCGGGAACGGGCGGGTCGAACCGCTGGATCAGCCACAGCTCGCCCAGGCCGCGGACCTCCCAATGGCGTCCGTCCTCGTCCTCCGCCCGGTTCCACCGCCCGCCGCCGGCGGCGGCGTTGGCAGCGCCCGTCGTGCCCGGGGGTTCGGGCGCCCCCGGGACCGGCTCCAGAATCCGCAGGTTCTTCCGGCGGGTCAGGGCCTGCAGCGCCTCAGCGGTGAAGGCGGGCGCCACCACCACCTCGAGGAAGATCTCCGCCAGCAGGCCGGCGGCCTCCCCGTCCACCGGCCGGTTGAAAGCGACGATGCCGCCGAAGATGGACTCGGGGTCGGCGTCCCGGGCCAGCCGGAAGGCGGCGGCCGGTGTGGCGGCGGCGCCGATGCCGCAAGGGGTGGCGTGCTTGACCGCCACCGCCGCCGGGGTCGTGAACTCCTGGACCGCCCGCCAGGCGGCCAGGGCGTCGAGCCAGTTGTTGTAGGACATGGGCTTGCCGCCGTGCTGGACGAACCCGCCCGCCGGCCGTTGGCCCGGGGAGGTCCCACCGGCGGCGTCCAGGCGGTAGAGGGCGGCCGGCTGGTGGGGGTTCTCGCCGTAGCGGAGGATCGCCTCCCGCCGCAGGGTGAGGTGCAGGACGGCGGGCCACGGCCCGGCGCCGGGTTCCTCCCCCGCGGTCCCGGCGGACCCCTCCGCGGCGGTCTCCGCAGGACCCTTCTCCCCGGCCCCGTCCCCCTCCTCGGCGGCCAGGACCCGGGCGATGACTGCGTCATAGGCGCTGGTGTGGCCAAAGGCTTTGACGGCCAGCTGCCGGCGCAGGGCGGCGGGCAGTTGCCCCTCGGCCTCCAACCGCGCCACCACCGGGCCGTAGTCGCCCGGGTCGACCAGCACGATCACGAAGGGCCAGTTCTTCGCCGCCGCCCGGATCAAAGCGGGCCCGCCGATGTCGATCTCCTCCAGCAGGGCCGGTCCCCTCACCCCCGCGGCGGCCGCCTGGGCGAAGGGATACAGGTTGACCGCGACCAGGTCGATGGGGGCGATGCCGTGGGCCTGGAGGGAGGCCAGGTCGTCCGGCCGATCGCGGCGGGCCAGGATGCCGCCGTGGATCGCCGGATGGAGGGTCTTGACCCTCCCCTCCAGCAGCTCGGGGAAGCCCGTCACGCGGCTGACGGGGGTGACGGGCAGGCCGGCCTCGGCCAGGACGCGGGCCGTGCCGCCGGTGGACACCAGCTCCCAGCCCAGCCGGTGCAGGGACCGGCCGAGCTCCACGATGCCCGCCTTGTCGGCCACGCTCAAGAGGGCCCGCCGCCGGGCGCCGCCACCGGCGCCAGCACGGGCGAATGCCGCATGTTCCGTCACGTCGCGTCCACCTCCACGGGGACCTCCCTTGCTCCCGGGACCTCCCTGGCCCGGGTGACCTCCCGCGAGACGCCGCTCCTCAGCCCGCCCATCCCCCGGTCCCGCCGGCTCCCGGCTCCGCGCCTGCGAGGATCCGGACCCGGCGGCCTTCCACCCGCACCCGCCCCGTCGCCACCAGGCGCACCGCCAGGGGATAGAGCCGGTGCTCGGCGGCCTGGATGCGCCGGTGGAGGCGGGCCGGATCGTCGTCCTCCCGCACGGGCACGGGTGCCTGCAGGAGGATCGGCCCCGTGTCGACGCCCTCGTCGACGAAGTGGACGGTGCAGCCGGTCACCTTGACGCCGTGTTCCAGGGCCTGGCGGGGCGCGTCCTTGCCCGGGAAGGCGGGCAGCAGGGAGGGGTGGACGTTCAGGATCCGGTTCCGGTAGGCCGCCACCACCGCCGGTCCCAGGATGCGCATGAACCCCGCCAGCACCACCAGATCGGGCCGCCAGCGCCCGAGCTCCGCCAGGATCGCCCGGTCCCAGGCGGCCCGGTCCCCCGCGGCGCGGGGCGCTGGCCTGATGGGGGCGGAGAGGGGGGCGCCGGCCGCCGCCCCGGGGTCGCCCTCCGGCGCCGCCTCGCCTTCGCCGGGGCCGTCCGCCGTCCCCTCCGCGGACGAACCGGCCGCCGCCGGCTCCGGCCGCACCACCACGGCCGGCTTGCCGGCCCGCTGCGCCCGCCGGAGGGCGCCGGCGCCGGGCCGGTCGGACAGGACGGCCACGATGCGGCCGCCCAGCCACCCTTGCTGTTCCGCGTCCAAGAGGGCCTGCAGGTTCGTCCCCTCCCCCGAGGCCAGGACGACGATCCGGCAGCCGGCCTCCTCTCCGGGGGCGGGGGGACCGGCCGAGCCCGGCCCCGGGTGCAGAGCCAGGGGAGGCTCCTCCCCTCCGGCCGGTCGCGGACCGGGGGCGGGGGCGGCCCCGGCCGCCCAAGCGGACCGGAGGACAGGGCCGGCGTCGTCCCTGGTCCCGGCCGCGGCCCCTGGGGCCCCGTCCCCGGGTGGCCAGGGGCCTACGCCGGCGGTGGGGCCCGGGGCCGTCATGGGCAGCCCCCCTGGGGCCGGTTCGTCCCCAGCGGCGGGTCGAACCGGACGGACCGGGGGCCGGCCACCACCCGGCCGATGATGTAGACCTCCTCCCCCAGCGCCTCGGCCGCCGCCCGGGCCGCGGCCGGGGCCTGGGGCGCCGGCACGACCACGGTGAAGCCGATGCCCAGGTTGAAGACCCGCGCCATCTCGTCCCAGGCCACCGGCCCGGCCTGCTGGATCCACCGGAACAAGGGGGGCACCGGCCAGCGGCCGGGCGCCAGCACCGCGCCGCACCCCTCCGGCAAGGTGCGGGGCAGGTTGCCGGGCAAGCCGCCCCCCGTGACATGGGCCATGGCGCGCACGTCAAACTCCGCCAGCAGCCGGCGCACGGCCTTCCCGTAGAGGCGGGTGGGCACCAGGGCGGCCTCGCCCAGGGTGCGGCCGGCACCGGGCAGGGGGTCGTCCCAGCGGGCCCCAGCCTGGGCCACCACCCGGCGGATCAGGCTGAAGCCGTTGCTGTGGGGCCCGGAGGAGGGGAGCCCCAGGATCGCGTCGCCGGGTTCCACCCTCCGCCCGTCGACCAGCCGGTCCGCGGCCACCTGGCCCACGGCGAAGCCCGCCAGCTCCAGGCCGCCCGGGGGCAACAGCCCGGGCACCTCCGCCGTCTCGCCCCCCAGCAGGGCGCAGCCCGCCTCCCGGCAGGCGGCGGCCATGCCCCGCACCAGGCGCGCCACCCGGTCGGGATCCAGGCGGGCCGTGGCCACGTAGTCCAGGAAGAAGAGGGGCTCGGCGCCGTGGACCCAGAGGTCGTTGACGTTCATGGCCACCAGGTCGCGGCCGATGCCCTCCAGGGCGTCCCCGCCCAGGCCCCGGGCCTCCCATTCCAGGGCCACCGCCAGCTTGGTCCCCACGCCGTCGCAGGTGGCCGCCAGCAGCCGGTCCCCGTCCGCTCCCCAGCGGAAGAACCCGGCGAAGGCGCCGAGCCCCCCCACCACCTCGGGCCGGCGGGCCGGAGCCGCCTCCCGGGCGATCCGGCCGACCGCCCGCTCCGCCGCCTCCAGGTCGACGCCGGCGTCCCGGTAGGTCAGGGGCGGCGGGCTGGTGGGCTCCGGCCGCCCGGCGGCCTCGGGCCGGTTCGTCATGGTCTCTCCCTCCCCCGCGGCTCCGCCGCAACAGGGCCCGCCGCCGGCGCTCCGGGCCGCCGCTCCTTGCCCTCAGGATCCAGGGGGTAGCGGCCGGTGAAGCAGCCCAGGCACAGGGACGCCGCCGGCCGCCCCGTGGCCGCCACCACCTCCTCCAGGGGGAGGAAGGCCAGGGAGTCGGCCCCCAGGGCCCGGCCCAGCTCCTCGGGGGAACGGCCGGCCGCGGGCAGATCGTCGCGCCGGCCGGTGTCGATGCCGAAGGGGCAGGGGTGGCGGTAGGGGGGCGCCGTAATCCGCAGGTGGACCTCCCGGGCGCCGGCCTGCCGCAAGGCGGCCACCAGCCAGCGGGCGGTGGTGCCGCGGACCAGGGAGTCGTCCACCACCACGACCCGGCGGCCGGCCAGCACCCCCGGGACGGGATGGAGCTTGAGGCGCACCGCCTCGTCCCGGGCGCCCTGCCCGGGCCGGATGAAGGTGCGACCGACGTACCGGTTCTTCACCAGTCCCAGCTCGTGGGGCAGGCCGGCCTCCTCCGCGTAGCCCGCCGCCGCCGGCAGGCTGGAATCGGGCACGCCCACGACCACGTCGGCGGTAGCGGGGTGCCGGCGGGCCAGCCGCCGGCCCAGCTCCTTGCGCACGGCGTAGACGCTGCGGCCGCCGAAGCAGCTGTCGGGCCGGGCGAAGTAGATGTACTCGAAGACGCAGAAGGCCTCCGCACCGCTCCCCGCCCCGCTCCCCGCCCCGCCCCCGTCCCGGGCGGAGGAACCGGCCCGCCCGCCACCGGCGGCGATCCGGCCCACGGCGGGGAGCGCCGCCTCCGCCAGCCACACCCAGTGGCCGGGCGGGACCTCGGCCTCCGCCCGCCCGCCGGCCGTCTCTAGGGCGCAGGTCTCCGAGGCCACCGCCCAGGCGCCGTCGATCCGGCCCAGCACCAGGGGCCGGATCCCCCAGGGATCCCGGGCGGCCAGCAAGCCCCACGGCGTCAGCACGACCACCGCATAGGCGCCCCTTACGGCAGCCAGGGCCCGGAGCAGCGGCCGCGGCGGCCCCGGCGGCCGCGGCGGCCCCGACCCCTCCGGTCCCCGGTGCCGGGCCGCCCAGGGCTCATCGGATCGCTCCAGCCGGGCCAGCCGCTCCGCCACCCGCCCGATCACCTCCGTGTCGGCGGTGGTGGCCAGTTCGACCCCCCGGCGGGCCAGAAGGCGGCGCCACCGCATGCCGCCCACCAGCTGGCCGTTGTGGGCCAGGGCGAAGGGGCCCAGCCCCGGGCCGCCGGGGAAGAGCAGGGGCTGGGCGTTGCCCGGGCCGGGGTCGCCCGCCGTGGCGTACCGGACGTGGCCGATGGCGGCCTGGGCGCCCGCCGGCAACCCGGGCACCTGGACCGGGTCGGGGAAGACCCGGCTCACCAGCCCCGCGCCCTTGTGGACCACCAGCCGCCCGGCGCCATCCAGGGCCGCCACCCCGGCGCTCTCCTGGCCCCGGTGCTGCAGGGCATACAGGGCCCGGACGGCGCAGGCCACCGCCTGGGGATGCCCCCACAGGCCGAAGACGCCGCACGCCTCCCGCGGGCCAGGGCTCAGCGGTCCGGCCCGTCCGGCGCCGGTGGATCCAGCAGGCATGGCAGCGCCTCCTCCCACAAGGCCCAGAGGGCGCCGGCCGGTTCGTCCAGCCAGAGCCGCCCGTCCCACCAGACCCGCAGCCGCTCCCCCGGGCCGGTCACCCGGCCCAGGGCCCGGCAGGGAACCCCCCGGTCCGCCGCCCGGGCGGCCAGTTCCTCCCAGCCTCCGGGCGCCAGGGCCACCAGCACCCGGCTGGGCCCCTCGCCGAAGAACGCCGCGTCCCGCCGGGCCCCCGGGGCGCCGCCGCCGGCCTCGGAGGCGGGCAGGGTCACCTCCAGGCCCAGGGCCTGGCCGGCGGGTTCCGCCCCCGGCGCCGCCGGCCCGCCGCGGAACGCCATCTCCGCCAGGGTGACCAGGAGACCCCCACCGCCCACCGGCCGGGCCGCCAGGACCCAGCCGGCCGCCACGGCCTCCTGGAGCAGCGCCAGCAGGCGGCGGTGGGCTTCCCAGTCCACGGCGGGCACCGGGCCGTCGACCCGGCCGTGGCAGCGCTTGAGGTACTCGCTGCCCCCCAGCTGGCCGGCCAGGGGGCCCAGGAGGGCGATCCCGAGCCCGGGCCCGGGGAAGAACCCGGCCGCCCAGCGGCCCGGCGGCGGGATGACCCCGACCACGCCGACGGCCACCGTGGGGTCGATGGCCCGGCCGGCGGTCTCGTTGTAGAGGCTGACGTTGCCGCCCGTCACCGGCAGGTCTAGAGCGCGGCAGGCCTCCGCCAGCCCGTCCACCAGCCCCGCCAGCTGCGCGGCCACCGCCGGCCGGCCCGGGTCGCCCAGGTTGAGGCCGTTGGTCAAGCCGAGGGGCCGCGCTCCGGTGCAGGCCAGGCGCAGGGCGGCTTCCGCCACCGCCAGGGCCGCCCCCCGCCGCGGGTCCAGCCGGGCCAGGCGGCCCGTCCCCGCCATGGCCACCGCCAGCCGCCGCTGGCTGCCCGGCACCTCCAGCACCGCCGCCGCCCCGGCCCCCGGCCGCAGCCGGGTGCGCCCCCCCACCAGGTGGTCGAACTGGCCGTAGATCCAGGCCTTGGAGGCCAGGGCGGGCGAGCCCAGCAGCCGGCGCAGGGCGGCGGCCACCCCTTCCGGCCCGTCCACATCCGGAAGCCCCGTCCCAGCAGCAGCAGTGGCGCCAGCGGCGGCAGCGACCGCGGCCGCGGCGGCAGCGACCGCGGCTTTCGCCGGGGCCCCGGCTCCCCGGCCAGGACCGCTCCGGTCCCCGGTGCCACCCTGCCGGATGGGGCCGG
>DATCLH010000175.1:0-4029 GCA_036564035.1 Thermaerobacter sp. | reverse complement strand
CCGCGCCCGGGCCCCCCGGGGCGGTGCCCCGGCCCTCCGGGTTCGCCGGTTCGTCCCGCACCGCCCGATCCCCCAGCGGCACCGTCACCGCCCGGAAGTCCCCGCTGGGCGGTGGGCCCAGCCGGACCTCCGGCGGCAGGCTGGGGGAGCAACAGCCCGCCACCAGGAAGGCCTCCACCGTGAGGGTGTGGTTCAGCTCCGGCCGCCGCGCCAGCTCCCGGGCGGCGTAGGCGGCGGCGGCCGGCGTCAGTTGGACCCGCATCGTCGCACCTCCGCGGCGTTCCCCCTCGGCGGCAACGGGTGTCCCGCCTGCGCCTCGCCGCCGAGGGAAGCCCCTGCTTGTAGTACAATGTTTCCTGGTAGTCATGTCGATTGCTCGGGACGAAGGAGCGTGCAGGGCGATGGCGACTGCGACCCCATCTCTCACCCGGCCCCTGGAGGTTCCCCGCGACCGCTTCGAACAGGAGGTCCTGCAGCACCGGGGCCAGGTCCTGGTTGAGCTGTGGCGGCCCGGGAAGGATACGGAGTTCTTCACCCGGGCCCTGGCCGAACAGGCCCAGCGGCATCCCGACGTGAAGCTGGTTCGCATCAACGTCGACGAATACGCCGACCTGATCCAGGAGTACCACCGGCGCCGGGCCATCAACCAGACCTACGACCTGGCCCACGTGCCCGGGGTCGCCCTCTTCCGCAACGGCAAGCTGATCACGACGATGAAGCCCCTCATCGTCAACTCCGATCCGGAGCTCATCGCCTACAACGTCCGGCGGCAGCTGGACGTGTTCCTGGCCAAGTTCGTCGAAGACGTCAAGACCTCGGTGCCCACCGACGAATCCGACGCGCCGGGCGGCGCCGGGGAGGGCGGCGCCGGCGCGGGGGCTGCCGACGACAAGGACGCCAAGATCAAGGCGGCGCTGGAGAAGGCGGCGAAGCTCAAGGCCGAGCGGGCCAAGCAGAAGGCGGCCGCCGGCGAGGGGGCGCCGGCCGCCGCGTCCGCCAAGGCGGGGGCGGCCGACAAGGACGCCCGGGTCCAGGCGGCCCTGGAGAAGGCGGCCCGCTTGAAGGCGGAACGGGCCAAGCAACAGGCGGCCCAGGCTGCCGGCACCAGCCCGGCGGGCGGCGAGGCCCAGGGTGCCGCGGGGGAGGCCGGGTCCGCGGCCCAGCCTGCCCCCGCGCCGGAGGCGGCCGCGCCGGCCCCGGCGGCGGTCCCAGCGAAGGAGGCGGCCCCGGCCCAGGTGGCCGCCCCGGCTCAGGAGGTTGCTCCGGCCCAGAAGGCTGCGACTCAGGAGGCTGCCCCGCCTCAGGCGGCTGCACCGGCCCAGGACGGCCCGGCAGGGCAGGACGCCCGGGAGCCCGGCGGCAAGTCGTCCTGACGGCTGCCGGGATGCGGCCTCCACGTCAGGCCAAGGCAACGGGGCGGGGAGGCATCCTCCCCGCCCCGTTCTGGTTCGTCCCGTCCGGCAACGCCGGCCGGCCAGGCCAGACCCCGAACCCTCAGTCGATGCGCTCGTAGGCCGGCAAGGTCAGGAACTCGATGAAATCGGGGCTGAGGGCGACCAGCTCGAAGAGCTCCCGCGCCTCGTCGAACCGGCCGTTACGGAAGACGTCGTCCCCCACGGCCCGGCGGATCCCTTCCATCTCCTCGTCGGCCACCTTCCGCACCAGCTCGGGGGTGACGGCGGGCCCGCCGTCCAGGCTGGCCCCGTGGTGGGTCCACTGCCAGACCTGGGCCCGGGCGATCTCGGCGGTGGCCGCGTCCTCCATCAGGTTGAAGATGGCCGCCGCTCCATTGCCCCGCAACCACGAGGCCAGGTACTGGATGCCCACGCTGACGTTGTTGCGCAGGCCCTCTTCGGTGATCCGCCCGCCGGGCACCCGCACGTCCAGCAGGTCCCGGGCCGTGACCTGGACGTCGTCCCGCTGGCGCTCCACCTGGTTGGGGCGATCGCCCAGCACCCCGTTGAAGACCTCCATGGCCACCGGTACCAGGTCGGGATGGGCCACCCAGGTGCCGTCGAAGCCGTCCCCCGCCTCCCGGACCTTGTCCTCCCGCACCTTGGCCAGGGCCACCTCGTTCACCTGGGGGTCCTTGCGGCTGGGGATGAACGCGGCCATGCCGCCGATGGCGTGGGCGCCGCGCCGGTGACAGGTCTTCACCAGCAGCTCGGTGTAAGCCCGCATGAAGGGGACGGTCATGGTCACCTGGGCCCGGTCGGGCAGCAGGAAGGCCGGATCGTGGCGGAACTTCTTGATCACGCTGAAGATGTAGTCCCAGCGGCCGGCATTCAGCCCCGCGGCGTGATCCCGCAACTCGTAGAGGATCTCGTCCATCTCGAAGGCGGCCAGGATCGTCTCGATCAGGACCGTCGCCTTGATGGTCCCCCGCGGGATGCCCAGAGCGTCCTGGGCCAGGTTGAACACGTCGTTCCAGAGCCGGGCCTCCAGGTGGCTCTCCATCTTGGGCAGGTAGAAATACGGGCCCGTTCCCTTCTCCAGCAGCCGGCGGGCGTTGTGGAAGAAGTAGAGGCCGAAGTCGAAGAGGCTGGCCGAGACGGGCTGGCCGTCGACCAGCACGTGCTTCTCCACCAGATGCCACCCCCGGGGCCGGACCACCAGGGTGGCCACCTTTTCGCCGAGGCGGTAGATCCGGCCGTCCGGGCTGGTGTACTCGATGGTGCCCTCCACGGCGTCGATCAGGTTGATCTGGCCCTGGATGCAGTTGTCCCAGGTGGGGGTGTTGGCGTCTTCGAAGTCGGCCATGAACACCCGGGCCCCGGAGTTGAGGGCGTTGATCATCATCTTGCGGTCCACGGGGCCGGTGATCTCCACCCGGCGGTCCTGCAGGTCGGCCGGCACGGGAGCGACCCGCCAGTCGCCCTCCCGGATCGACCGGGTGGCGGCCAGAAAGTCCGGGCGCGCCCCCGCTGCCAGCTCCTGCTGCCGCTCGGCCCGCCGCTGGAGCAGCTGGCGCCGGACCGGATCGAACTCCCGCTGCAGGCGGGCCACGAAGGCCAGCGCCTCGGGCGTCAGGACCCGCTCATAACCCTCCCGGATCGGTCCCCGCACCTCGATGCCGTCCAGGGTCACCTTGCACTCGACCTCCTTGGGGTCCGCCACCGGCCACCCCAGCCGCCCCGCCGCATCCCCCATCCGAGCCAAGACGCAGCCAAGCGCCGGCATGGCGCCCCCTCGACCCGTCTGCCGGAACGCCCACGGCCGCAGCCTGCACCCGCCCCGCCGGCCCGGGAGAAGGGACACCGGGCCCGGCGCAGGGTACGGGACGCCGGCCTCCGGCCCGGGCGGAGGGGCCCCGGCCCGAGCGCGGGGGTCGGGACGCCGGCCTCCGGCCCACGCCTCTCCGGGTCCGGCGCCGGTCCCGCCGGCAGGCCGCTTCGCAGCCCCGCGGCCGCCGGGCACCGGAGGACACTCCGGGCCGCCGCGGCCGCCTCCCCGGGTGGCACCGGCACCCGCCTTCCCGGGCGGGGCAGGGTGCTGGTCCCACCGGCCGGGGCGGTGTGGATGTTTTTTACAGCACCTTGGTCCCTTCGCCGCCCCCGGCCCGCCCTCCTGCCCCAACCCGCCAGTGGACGGGTTGGAGTGGCGGACGGCCGGCAGGAGGGCGCCAGCGGCACGCCGCGCCCCGTCCCCCACCGCCACGCCCCGGCTCCGGTCAGCCCCTGCCCCGTTTTCGCTCCGGTACGTCCATGGCCCGTTCCCTGCGCCACCCCCGCCGCCGGCAGCCCCGTGGGCCGGCCCCGTCCCGGCCCCGGCGGTGGGGAGACACGCTCACCCGACCGCCTCCCCTGGCACCGCCTCCCCTGGCGGGCCGCCGCCTTGCCAGGCCCCCCGGTGGGCGCTCAGGGCCCGCGGCGCGGGTGGGGGCGGGGCGTCCCGCCGCCGGGACGGCCCGAACGCCCCGGACCCGAACGCCCCGCCCCGCCCGTTCATCACCCACCCTGAAGCTGCCGCAGCACCTGCACGCCCGTCTGGTAGACGAAGAAGGCGTAGAAGGCCGAGAGGGCCACCAGG
>DATCLH010000174.1:0-1691 GCA_036564035.1 Thermaerobacter sp. | reverse complement strand
GGGCTCGATGCCCACCTGGCGGGCGATGGCGTGAGCCGTGCGGCGGTTGTCGCCGGTGATCATCCACACCTGGATGCCCATGGCCCGCAGGGCGGCGATGGCCTCCGCGGCCTCGGGCTTGACGGTGTCGGCCACCGCCACTACCCCGGCCGGCCGGCCGTCCACGGCCACCCGCATGGCGGTCTTGCCGTCCGCCTCCAGGCGCTGGACCGCTTCGTCCAGGGATGACGGGTCCACGCCCCGCGACTCCAGCAGACGCCGGTTGCCCACCAGTACCCGGCGCCCCTCCACCGTGGCCTCCACACCCAGGCCGGGTATGGCCTGGAACTGCTCGGGCTCGGGCAGGCCCTCCGGGCCGGGCAGGCCGAGGCGCTCCAGGGCCGCTTTTACCACGGCCTGGGCGAGGGGGTGTTCGCTGCGGCGCTCGGCCGCGGCGGCCAGGCGCAGCAGGGCCGCCTCACCGGCGTTCCACCCCGGCGCGACCAGGACGTCGGTCACCGAGGGCTTGCCCTCGGTGATGGTGCCCGTCTTGTCCAGCACGATGGCATTGAGCCGGCCGGCCAGCTCCAGGTGCTCGCCGCCCCGAAACAGAATGCCCTTTTCGGCCCCCCGGCCGGTACCCACCATCACCGCCGTCGGCGTGGCCAGGCCCAGCGCGCACGGGCAGGCGATGACCAGCACCGCCACGGCAGCCAGCAGGGCTGCCGTGAGGTCGCCCACCAGGGCCATCCACAACCCGAAGGTGAGGACGGCCACCGCCACCACGGCGGGGACGAAGTAGTTGGAGACCACGTCCGCGAAGCGCTGGATGGGCGCCTTGCTGGCCTGGGCTTCCTCGACGATGCGGATGATCTGGGCAAGCACCGTCTCCCGGCCGACCCGGGTCGCCCGGATGCGCAGGGTGCCCGTGGTGTTGACCGTGGCGCCGATGACCTCGTCGCCGGCCTTCTTCTCCACGGGCAGGCTCTCGCCCGTCAACATGGACTCGTCCACCGCCGAGTAGCCGTCGACGACCACCCCATCCACCGGGATGCGCTCGCCCGGGCGGACGATGACCTCGTCGCCGGGTTCGACCTCTTCCACCGCGATGTCCAGCTCCCGGCCGTCCCGCACCACCCGGGCGGTGCGGGCCTGCAGGCCCATCAGCTTCTTGATGGCCTCCGACGCCCGGCCCTTGGCCAGCGCCTCCAGGAGCTTGCCCAGCAGCACCAGCGTGATGAGGATGGCGCTTACCTCAAAGTAAAGGCCCCGGATGCCCAGGCGCTGGCCGGCCACGACGGCCGCCAGGCTGTAGAAGTAGGCGGCCGAGGTGCCCAGGGCCACCAGGACCGACATGTTGGCGTTGCGGTTGCGGAGGTTGTAGTAGGCGTCCCGGTAGAAGGTTCCGCCGGCCACGAACTGGACCGGCGTGGCCAGGATGAGCTGCAGCCAGCCGTTCTGAAGCGCGCCGACCCACCCGTGCTCGATCATGAGGAAGTGGCCCACCATGGCCACCAGCAGCGGCGCCGAAAGCACGGCGCCCAGGATGAACCGGCTGCGCCAGTGCCGGATCTCCCGCTCCCGGGCCTCCTTTTCGGCGTCCCGGCCGTCAGCGGTGACGGGCCGGGCCTGGTAGCCCAGCGAGCGGACGGCGGCCGCCATGTCGGCGGGCGTCAGCTCTCCGGGCAGGTACTCCACGGTGGCGCTGCCGG
>DATCLH010000173.1:0-5250 GCA_036564035.1 Thermaerobacter sp. | reverse complement strand
CCGCCGGCCGGCAGCGGAGGAAGGGCGCGTAGCGGGGGACGGGAGCGCAGCGGGGGACGGGCGGGATGAAGCCGGCCCCGCCGGTACCCCCGGTGCCGCCGCGGCGATCGTCGCCCGGGCGGCGCCGGGCGGGGCGGGCCCTGGGGGCGGACGGGGAGCCGCCGCGGCGGGCGATGATGCCGGCCCGAGCCTGGCTGCGCTACTGCGGGAGGCGGCCGCGGGGTGCCGGTTCCTCCGGGAAGAGGGGCTGGTGCCGGCGGAGGTGGCCGGTGCGTGGATCCAACTGGAGACCCACCTCCGGGACCTGGGATGGGATCCCGAAGGGGCCGGTGCCCCGCCCCTCTGGCCCGCCTGGCACGTGGGGTGGCCGGTCTGGGCGCTGTGGCTCGAGCCGGCCGGCGCGGGAGACGGGGCCGGCACCCGGCGGGTCGCGGCCGAACTGGTCCGCCGGGGCTGGCGGGTGACCCGGCTCCACCCGGTGGTGGTGGGTGCCCACCTGCGGTTGGACGTGCCGGGGACCCAGCCGCGGCCGGCCGCGGGAGACGACCCGCCCCCGGGGTAGGCGCCTCGGCGGAAAGGGGTGGCCGGCCAGCCGGCGAGAAGGATCGGCGCGTCCGCAGCGGAAGGCCTGCACGGATCCGGTCCCGCCGGCAGGCCGCCGAGGTGGCCGTGCGGGCCGCCGGGCCGGGCGGCAGGGGATGGCCGGGAGAGGACGGCCGGAGGGGGCGGCCGGAAAGCAGCTGGCCCGAGGGGAAGGAAGGGAAGGACGGTCGAGGATGACCCAGACAGGAGAAGCTCCCAACCTGGCGGTGGCCCGGGCCGCCCTGCGGCTGGCCACCTCGGCCAGCCGGACCGACGAGGCCCGCATCAAGGACGAACTAGCCCGCCACGGCATCCGGGGCGTGGCCGTGGACTTCGGGGGGCCCTACGTGGAGTCCATCGGCAGCATGGTCCAGCGGGCCATCGTCGCCGCCCGCCGGGAAGGGGTGATCGCCCCCATCCACCCCCACGAGGGGGCCGTGGCCGGGGCGGCCCGGGAAGCGCTGGCCCAGCTGGCGGGGCGGGCCCTGGGGTTCAACGTGGGCGGCAAGGTGGCCATCGCCCGCCTGGGCGAGCACCTGGCCTGCGCGGTCTTCGTCGGCGTGGGGCTGGTCCACCTGGACGACGTGGCCGTCGGCCTGGCCCACCGGGCGGTGCCCGACGTGACGACCCGGGACTGACGGCCGGCGGCCTGCAGCGTGGCCGCTTCACCCGGCCCCCAACCCCCGGCCCCGCGGATCGCGGGACGGCCTGCGCTACCGCGCCCACCGCTCTGCCACCGCGCCCGCGGAATCTTCTTGGCAACCTTTGGGTCTTCCGCGACCTTCGTGGTCTTCCGCGGGCCGTGGTGCGGTGGTGTGAGCGTACCGCCGCCGCTCCCGGCACCTGGCCGGGATCCGCCCATCCAGGACTGCAAGGTCTTGCCGGCGCGCCAGGACCGTTGTATATTCCCCATTAACAACCGGGCAGGCCGCCCCCGCGGCAGGCTGCAGCGCCGGTTCACCCCGGCAGGGCAGGGCGCTGGTTCGTCCAGTTCGGCCGTTTCGGCTGGTTCGACCGGAGACGACCCCAGGCGCCGGCCCCCCGGGCGGGATCGCCCCAGCAGGACACCGGCAGGGTGAAGGACGGTAGGCAAGGGGGCCGATCCCGCACCACGGGCTGCACTCGGGCGGGCAAGGGCCTCCCGGGCGTATCCCCAAAACCCATCGGCAACCGCTGCGTAGAACGGTAGGACGGTAGGGGCGGACTCCTCCCGCCACCACCCGGTGGCTTTTTCGTTTCTGCGCACGGGCCGGGCAAGGAGGGAGCGATGGTGCGTGGGATCCGGGGCGCCGTCGTCGCCGAGGACAACAGTCCCGAGGCGATCCGTCACGCCACCCGGGAGCTGTTGCAGGCCATGGTTGCACTGAATGAAGCTTCAGTCGATGATATTGTTGCCGTATTCTTCACGGTGACCCGGGACCTGGACCGGGCCTTCCCCGCATCCGCCGTGCGGGAGCTGGGCTGGACCCACGTCCCGCTGCTGGACGCCATGGCGCCGCCGGTGGAGGACGACCTGCCCCGGTGCATCCGGGCGCTGGTCCTGGTCAACACCGACCGGTCGCCGGCCGAGATCCGCCACGTCTACCTGGGCCAGGCCCGCTGCCTGCGGCCCGACCTGGCCGCCTGGCAATCCAACGGGACCTTGGCCGGCATGGCCGTCGCCCAGGCCCTGGCGGGAGGGAACCGAGGGTGATCGTCATCATGCATCCCCATGCAACGCCCGACGACGTCGAGCAGGTCCAGGAGCGCCTCCGCCAGGCGGGGCTGCGGCCCTACGTGGCCCGGGGCGACGAGCGGGTGGTGATCCACGGGCACGGTGACCCGCGGGCCCTGGACGGCCAGCAGGTCCAGACGCTGCGCGGGGTCGAGCGGGTGGTGACCGTCAGCCGGCCCTACAAGCTGGCGAGCCGGGAGTTCCGTCCCGAGCCGACGGTGGTCACCGCCGGCGGGGTCCCCTTTGGCGGCGACGCCATCCCCATCATCGCCGGCCCCTGCTCGGTGGAGAGCGAGGCCGGCATCCTGGAGATCGCCGGGTTCCTCCGGCGGGTGGGTGGCGCGGCCCTGCGGGGCGGCGCCTTCAAACCCCGCACCTCCCCCTACAGCTTCCAGGGCCTGGGTGAAGAGGGCCTGCGGCTGCTGCGCCGCGCCCGGGAGGCGACCGGGCTGCCCGTGGTCACCGAGGTGATGGCGCCCGAACAGGTGGAACAGGTGGCGGCCTACGCCGACGTGCTGCAGATCGGCGCCCGGAACATGCAGAACTTCCCCTTGTTGCAAGCGGTGGGGCGGACCCGCAAGCCGGTCCTGCTCAAGCGCGGCTTCATGGCCACGGTGGAAGAGTGGCTCCTCGCCGCGGAGTACATCCTGGCCGAGGGCAACCCCCACGTGATCCTGTGCGAGCGGGGCATCCGGACCTTCGAGACCTCGACCCGCAACACCCTGGACCTGAACGCCGTGGCGGTGGCCAAGACCCTGACCCACCTGCCGGTGATCGTCGACCCCAGCCACGGCACCGGCCACCGCGAGTACGTGATCCCCATGGCCCGGGCCGCCATCGCCGCCGGCGCCGACGGGTTGATCGTGGAGGTCCACCCGCGGCCGGATCAGGCCCTTTCCGACGGAGCCCAGAGCCTGGACTTCGCCCAGTTCGAGCAGCTGGTCGCCCAGGTGGAGGCGGTGGCCCAGGCCCTGGGCCGCCACCTCTTCCGCCACGGGGACGAACGCGGCCACCAGGCCGCCCCCCAGCGGGCCGGCGGCACCGCAGCCGCCGACGCCGTCGCCCCGGGCGGGCGCTTCCGCCGGGAGGAGCTCCACGAGGGGGAGCGGAGCCGGGCGGCCGAGCGGTCCCACCCGGCCGCGATGGCGGCCCCGGCGGCGCCGGGGCCGCGGCGGGCCGCCGCGGGTGGAGGCAACTAAGCGGTGACCCCAGCGGCCGCGGATGTCCCCGGATCCTTTTCCCCGGCCGGCGCGGGCGAGGGCGGCGCCGGGGAGGCGGTGGGCCGGCCGTCCGGGGGCGGCGACGGGGAGGACGACGGCTTCGCCCGCACCGGCCTGGCGGCCTGGCGCAGGCGCACCCTGGCGATGGTCGGTTTGGGCCAGATCGGCGGCTCCCTGGCCGCAGCCGCCCGGCCCCTGGCGGGCCGGGTCCTGGGCCTGGACCGGGACCCGGCCGCCGTGGCGCACGCCCGCCGGTCCGGCTGGATCGACGCCGGTTCGTCCGGCGGCTTCGAGCCGGTGGCCGAAGCCGACGCGGTGGTCCTGGCCGTGCCCATCAGCGCCCTGGAGGACGTCATGGCCGGGATCCGGCCCTACCTGCGACCGGGAACCCTGGTCACCGACACCGCCAGCGTCAAGGCGCCGGTGGTGGCGGCGGCCCGGCGCCTCCTCCCCCACGGCGTCGCCTTTGCCGGCGGCCATCCCATGGCGGGGACGGAGCGCTGGGGCGCGGGGGCTGCCGATCCCGCCTTGTTCCGCGGCCGCACCTGGGTCCTCACCCCGGCCGCGCCCTGGGGGGAGCCGGCGGCGGCGCCCTGGGCGTCCCTGCTGGCCGCCCTGGGCGCCCGGGTCCTTTTCCTCAGCCCTGACGAGCACGACCGCCATGTGGCCCTGACCAGCCACCTGCCCCTGCTGGTGGCAGCCGCCCTGGCCGGAACGGCCCGCCGCGCCGCCGGCGAGTTGCCCCACCTGGCCGATCTGGTGGCGGGGGGCTTCCGGGACACCACCCGGGTCGCCGGGGGCCACCCCCTGCTGGGCCGGGACATGCTGCGGGCCAACTGGACCCAGCTGGCGCCCTGGTTCGAGCTCCTGCGGGAGGAACTGGACCGGCTGGCCCGGCTGGCGGCGTGCCCGGAGGGGCCATCCGGCCACGCCTTAACCGGCCGGTCGCCCGTCGCCACCGCGGGGGACGCCGCCGCGCCCGGCGCGGTTCCCGCCAGCTCCGGCCGGCGGCAGGAGGGCTCCGCAGAAAGGACGGCGGCCGGGGCCGCGCCCGGCCAGCAGCCTGGTCGGGCCGCGGCGCCCGTCCCGGGTCCGGTCCCTGGTCCGGCCGGGCACCCCGCCGGCGACCCGCTGTACCGGTACCTGGAGGGCGCCCGGCGGTTCCGCGCGGCCGTCCTGAAGACCGGCTCCACCCCCGCGCCGGGGGAAGGCGGTGGCCCAGGGGAAGAGAGCGCCCCACCGCCGCACCGCCCGGACGCCGGGTGACGGGCGGCGCCCGCCGTCCATCGGACCGGCAGGCCAACCCGGTTCGCCGGACCGGCCGGGCCGGCCCCCGGCGCCTCCAGGGGCCAGCCGCCGCCACGGGACCGGCGAGGTCCAGCCAGGGGCCTGGCCACCGGCCTGGCGGAGAGGCCGGTCCCATGATCCCTGACCCAGTGCGAGGATCGGTGACCTCCATGGAGCGCGTGACATCCTCCCTGCACCCCGGTTCCGAACCCCACGGCCCGGCCTTGGCCCGGGTTCGGGCGGCGCGGGGCCTGGCCGGAACCCTGGTCGTGGCCGGCGACAAGTCCATCGCCCACCGGGCGGCCATGCTGGCCGCCGCGGCGGGCGGCCGGGTCGTCCTGGAGAATTACGCCCCCGGCCGGGACGCCGCCTCGACGCTGGCCTGCCTCCAGGCCCTGGGCACGGCGGTGAGCCGGCCGGCACCGGGCCGGGTGGTGCTGGATGGTC
>DATCLH010000172.1:0-2040 GCA_036564035.1 Thermaerobacter sp. | reverse complement strand
AACCCGACGGGCGCCACCCCGCGGACGAACCGCAACCGCACCGGCCCGGCCAGGCCGGGCGGCAGGTGGCCGGGCGGCACCGCCTCCGGCCGGGCCCAGGCGCCCCAGGCCACGGCCTGGGCCCCGCGGGGCGGCTCGCGGCCCACCCGCCCCGCCTCTCCCCAACCCAGGGGGTGCCTCCGCCGGCGCCCCTCGGCGGCGTCCGCCGCGGGGCCGGCCACCTCGATCTCCAGCCGGTTCGTCCCGGGGCGCAGGGAACGGCTGACGTCGAGGGCGGTGGCCACCTGGCCGGGGGCGGGTGGCTCGTATTCGTCGCCGTTGATCCGCACCCGCACCCGGCCGAGGACGCCTGCCAGCTCCAGGAGGGCCGCAGCCCCGCCGAGATCCGCCGGCACCTCCACCACCCGCCGGTAGACCACCACCGGCGGGGGCGGCGTCCCCGGCGGGCTGGGAGGATCCCGGGGCACCCACACCACCGCGGGGCCCGGGCCGGTGCCGGGCCGGTCCACCTGCCAGGGTCCTTCCAGGGGCAGCACGGCTTGTCCCCAGCGGCCAGGGCGCCATACCGTCGGGGCCGCCGGGGAGCCCCGGCCGCCAGCCCCCGCGCCGCCGGCGGGCCGTCGCCCGCCGGCCCCCGGCCCTTCCACCGTCGAGGGTCCTTCGGGTGCAGCCGCCTTCGGGGGCGCCGGCGGGCTCGCGCCGGCCCGCGGCCCTCCCGGCGCCCCATCCGTCGCCGGAGGCCCCGGGACCGCGGGCACCGGTCCACCGGGGACCCTTCCGTTCCGTGCCTTTGCCGGTTCTCGTTCGCGATCTCCGGTCATGGCCGCCACCTCCTCGGCCGCCGCCGGCCGGCCGCAGGAGGGCTGCCGGCGGGGCGCCCCTTCGGTCCGGCCGCAGGGGCCTGGGGGGCCGCGGTCGGTCCCGCCACGCCCCCGCTGGGGACAACCCTATGCGGCCCCGGGCCCCCTGATGATCGCCGGCCGCCCCGGCGGCCGGAACCTGGATCGGCCGGGGCTAACGCGGTCCCCGTTCCGCGCCGAAACCCTGGGTATGGGAGACAGGCCGGTTCGTCCCGGGAGGTGAAGGGCTTGTCCGCGACCGGTGCACCCCAGGCCGGCGACCGCCTCCGGCCGCCCGGCCCCGGGGACCGGGTGCAGGTGGTCAACCTCACCCGGGGAAGCGTCCTGGGCACCGCGGTGGCCGTGGCCGCCACCTGGCGCAGCCGGCGCCGCGGCCTGCTGGGCCGGCAGGGCCTGGACCCCGGCGAGGGCCTCTGGCTCTGGCCGTGCCGCTGGGTCCACAGTTTGGGAATGGCCTTCGCCCTGGACGTCGCCCACCTG
The DNA here is from genome assembly GCA_036564035.1 of Thermaerobacter sp. Classification (GTDB taxonomy): domain Bacteria; phylum Bacillota; class Sulfobacillia; order Thermaerobacterales; family Thermaerobacteraceae; genus Thermaerobacter. The sequence continues at coordinate 700 of DATCLH010000172.1, read as the reverse complement.
GACCGGCAGGGGGTGGTGGTGGCCGCCTACCGCCTGGCCCCCGGCCGGGTGGGGCCCCCCATCTGGCGGGGCGCCAGCGTGCTGGAGCTCCCGGCGGGCACCCTGGAGTCCACCGGCACGCGCCGGGGCGACCGGCTGGCCTGGGCGCCCGCGGGCCTTCCGGCGCGGCCGTCGCCCCGACGCCCGGCCAAGGGCGGCTGACGCATACCCCAACGGGCCGGGTGGAACGCTGAGCCATGCCTGCGGAGGAGGTGGAACCGTGCCCCCCAAGGTCGAGCTGTACGTCCAGCCCGGCTGAGCCGACTGCCACCATGCGGAGGAGTTCCTCCGCCAGCTGGGCGTCGAGTACACCGCCTACGACGTGCGGCAGGACCCCGACGCCTACGACCGGCTGGTCCATCGCTACCAGAGCCGGGTCACCGCCACGGTGGTCATCGACGGCCAGGTGTTCCGCGGCTTCGGGCGCAACCGGGAGGCGATCCAGCGGGCCCTGCAGGGCGCCGGGCGGGGCGCCGCCGAGGGCACCCAGGATGGCGCCGGCCCAACTCGAGGCGCCGGCCGGACTGGGAACGGCGGGGACGATGGGGGCGGCGGGGCGTAGGGGTCGCCACCTCCGCCCCCCTCGCGGGCCCTCGCAGTCCCCCCTCGGAACAGGAGACCCCCTCAAAACACGGGCAGGTACTGGTCCAGCTCCCACTGG
>DATCLH010000171.1:0-3825 GCA_036564035.1 Thermaerobacter sp. | reverse complement strand
GGCGCCGGAGCGGGCCGCTGCCCCGGCGGCTGGGGCGACCGGTGCGGGGCGGTGCGCCAACCGGCCCAGGAGGGCGTGACGACCCGCCCCAGGCTCGGCCCCGGCCGGGCGGCCGGGGGTGGGGTCGTACCGCCTCCTGCCCTGGGGGCGCTCCCGGCGGATCCGGCCGGGGTGAACGGCGTGGCTGGAGGGGCGGTTGCTTCCTCGGGCGGGGGCGGGGTGGGCCGGCCGCTACCACAGGCGCCGCCTGCCCCCGCCTCAAGGGTGGCGCCGCCCGTCCCCGCCGTAAGGGCGGCGCCGCCCGCCCCCGCTGCAAGGGCTCGGAACGGCGATGGCGGGATGTCCGGGGCCGGCGCCGGGTCCGACTGTTGCACGGCCAAAGGAACCGGCGCCGAGGCCGCCTGTTGCCCGGCCGGGGGAACCGGCGGCGGGGGAGCCGGTTCGGGGCCCGGCCCGGTGGGTAGGGACGGTGCCCGCCATGCCGGCCCCGCCGCCACCGGGGCCGGAGGGGCCACCGGCGGCTCGGGACCGGGTTCGGATTCCCCCTGCGCCGTACCGGCCGGGTGCCGCGAGCCGGGTGCCGATTCCTTCTGCTTGGGGACGGCCGGCTGCACCGGCTCGGGCTGCGGCTCTTCCCGGAGCGCCCCGGCGGGCATTGCCGGTGCGGGGCTTGCGGCCGCCGGCTGCGGGGCTGCCGCCGGCAACGGAGCCGCCGCCGGGGGGCCGCCCGGACCAGCGACCTGGGGTGGTTCTGCGGTGGCCGGGGTAGCGGCCAGGGCGGCGGCTGGCGTGGCCGCCGGCGCGGCGACCGGGTCGGCGCCCGCACCGGCGGGATCACCCGCCGGCGGGGTGGCCGTCGTCGTGGGGATTGCCGGAGCAGCAGCCGCCGGTGGTTGGCCGGTGGTCCCAGGCACCGGCGGCGCATCCGGGGCCGGAGGGGTCCGGCCGCTCCCAGGCGTGACCGGAGTGCCCAGGCTACCCTTTCCCGGCCAAGGTTCGGGCGCGCCGCGACCGCCGGCCCCGGCCAAGCCGGCCACGGCCGCCGGCTCAGAAGCCGGCTCGGCGGCCGGCGGGATCGCCGGTTCGTCCGGCCGGGCCGTCTCCCCGCTGGCGGCGAAGGCCGGCACCGCCGACAGGCACCACCGGCTGCCGGCGGCGGTGAGGGACCCCACGACATAGCCCGCCAGGGAGGCCAGTACCGCCAGCAGCCCTTGCCCGGCCGGGCCCGGCGGGAGCTGGTGGAACCAGGCCGGCCCCGTGTCCAGGGGCGGACCGGCCTCCCAGGTCCCCGTCAACCAGAGCAGGGCCGTGTGCACCAGGCCGAAGAGAGCCGCCGCGGTGATCCCCAGAAGCGCCGAGCGGAGGGCGTCCCGCCGGCGTCCCCGGCGCCGGCGACCGTACCGGGCGGGCGGGTGAGGCCGCCCAACCCCGTCCCCACGATCCTCGTCCGGGGGAGAGACCTTTCCCACGGCCCCTCTCGGTCCAGCCGGTTCCGTAACCGTATAAGGAGCGGCGACAGGCGGTTCAGCAGGGACGGGCCGCCGGCCCGGGAAGGGCACGACGGGGGCGGGGCGGCGGGAACCGGACCCCGGATCGGACGAAGACCTCCCGGCCGGTGCCTCGCCCCGGCCGCGGAGGGAGCGGCCCTGTGCCGGCGCCCCCCGGCTGGGCAGAAGCCAGAGCAGGCCCGAGAGAATGACCGGCTGGGCCGGGGTGGGCACCTCCGCCTTCCCGGTCAGGGCCAGCATGATCCCCGTCCGCAGCATGGTGTAGGAGGCGGCGGCTCCTGGTGCATCACCCGGCCGGCGGGCGGACGACGCGGCGTGGGTGAGGACCCAGGCGGCCAGGGCGACCGAGGCCGCCGCGTACACCCCCGGTGCCAGCCGCCGCACGGGGTGGTCGACCGGCAGCGCGGTGAACTCCCAGGGCGCTACGGCCGCCAGGGCCAGGGCCAGGGCGCCGCCGTGGAGGACCCAGCGCAGGACGAGCCGGCGGGGGTCCTCCGCAGCGGGCCGGCCCACCAGATCCCCGGCGGCCAGGGCGGCCACCACCGCCGCCGCCAGCACCGCCAGGGCCGCCGGCGTCCACAGGCCCCGGCCCAGGTCTGGAAGGGCCGGTCCCGATCCCCACCAGCCCATCCACCCGGCCAGGGCCACGCCGTATCCCAGCACGGCGACGGCCGCCGGGACCGCGGCGGCGACGGCCCGGAGCCGGCGGCCGAGCGCCACCCCGGGGCGCGGTCCCGCCCCGCCGGGGCTCGTCCCCTCCCGGTTCCCGGCGTCCCGCCGTAGGGTCCGGCGTCCCGCGGCCGGCGCAGTGGCCTCGGCTGGCGCGGCGGCCGCGGCCGGCGTGGCGGCTGCGGCCGGCGCGGCGGCTGCGGGCGAGCCGGCCTGCGGCGGTGCCCCGTGCCGGGGTGATGGCGCCCGGCCCGCCCCATCCTCATGGCGGCCTGTGCCGCGGCGACCCCGGCTGCGCCGCTGCCGTAACCAGCGGCGGGCGGCGGTCAGGGCCGAGGCGGCGAGGCCCGCAGCGGGGACCCACAGCCCGGCCGCGAGGAGCGGATGGGCCGCTGGGCCTGCGCCGGGGTGACGGACGGCGGCGGCCAGGGTGGCATACAGGCCGGCCGTCACCAGGACCGTGCCCACGGCCGCGCCCCAGGCCCAGGGCCCCGGGCTCCCCCGGCCGGCGCCGGCCGGAGCCGGTTCCTCCGCGGGGGGTGGGGGAACCACCAGCACGGGGTGGAAGCCGGCGGCGTGGGGGCCGGCGACGGCGCCCCTCTGAAGCCCGGGGGCCGTGCCCGGTTGCGGGCTGGTGGAACGGGCCGCCGCCTCTGGTCGCGGGCCGGAGGGGGCGGGTGAGGGGCGACGGCGCTGGCCCTCCGGGGGCCGGTGCTGGCTGGGCCGGTTCTGGCCGGGCCAGGGCTCGCCGGGCCGTTCCCCGCCGGGCCGGCCGGGAGGGTCGAAAACCGGACGAGGGCCGGGGGCCGGGCGGGTCCGGCGCAGGGGGATGGGTCGACCGGCAGGGTCCATGGCGAAACCTCCTTGCCATCCGGGCTGTGGGAAGGTCCACACGGGCGGGTTTGGCTGGACGACGGTTGGCTGTGCAATCTATGGACGAAAATCCGTCGGTCGTCCATCTCAGCCTATGCGCCCGGCGGCTCGGACATGGCAGGGCGCCCGTCCCAAACCCCGCGACGGGGGTAGGGGGAAGGCGCTCCACGCCCGGTCCGGTCCGGCGAAACCGGGCGCCGGGTCACCTCGCCCCCAGGGGCCCGGGCCGGCGATGCCGGCCGGTCCCGGGCAACGGAGTGGCGAGGTGGCTCCCGGTCGGGCCGGGTCCCAGGCCCTCGACTGCCAGGAGGGTCGGCGCCCAGGAGGAGACGGGCGGCCCGGCGCGGAATGGGGCTGGCGAAAGGATGTGAGGTTGTGGCGGTCATCCTCCGCCTTGTGCTGTGGGTCGTCGTCTGGATCGGAGGCCTGGCGGCCACCCGGGCGGTGGTCGAACCGGCGGTGCGGCAGGGCGCCGAGGCCTTCCCCCAGCTGGCGTGGCCTGCCCTGGGGGTCGTCCTGCTCGGCGCCGCGGGGATCTACGGCATCCTGGCCGCTGGCTGGGGCCGGCTGATGGACGGGCGCAGCCCCTGGCTGCGGGGGCTGGCGGCGCTGGTGTGGCCCGCCGTGGCCGCGCTGCTGGTGCTGGCGGCCGTTCGCGCCCTGGTGCGGGTCGAACCGGTGACGGCCGGTGCCCCCACCGCGCCGGCGCTGCTCCTGGCCCTGTTGGGTTCGCGGCTGCTGTGGGCCGCCGGGCTTCTGCTGGCCCTGGCCGGGG
>DATCLH010000170.1:0-2665 GCA_036564035.1 Thermaerobacter sp. | reverse complement strand
ACCCTGGTCCTGGAAGAGCAACCCGGCGGCCGCCGCGGCTGGCGCTGGGAACCGGGCCCCATCTGGGCCCACCTGGTGCTGGCGGACGAGGTCAACCGGGCCACCCCCAAGACCCAGAGCGCGCTGCTGGAAGCCATGGCCGAAGGCCAGGTGACGGCGGGCGGCGCCACCCGGCCCCTCCCCCGCCCCTTTCTCGTCCTGGCGACCCAGAACCCCCTGGAGATGGAGGGCACCTTCCCCCTGCCGGAGGCACAGCTGGACCGGTTTCTCTTCAAGGTCCTGGTGCCGTACCCCTCGGAGGAGACCCTGGTCCACATCGGCCGGCTGACCACGGGCGTGCAGCCGCCCGAGCCCGCGCCCGTGGCGGCGGGAGAGGCCGAAGTGCGGGAGTGGATGGCCCTGACGCGGGGGGTGTTGCTGGCGGACGAGGTCCTCCGCCGGGCTGCCCACCTGGTGGCCGTCACCCACCCGGACCACCCCCAGGCCCCGCCCGCGGTGCGCCGGTTCGTCCGGTATGGTGCCAGCCCCCGCGGCCTGCAGGCCCTGATCCTGGGGGCCAAGGCCAGGGCCCTGGCAGCCGGCCGGCTCAACGTCGCCTACGAGGACCTGAAGGCGGTTCTGTACCCCGCCCTGCGCCACCGGTTGATCCTGAACTTCGAGGCCGAGGCGGCGGGCGTCGGGCCCGACCAGGTCCTGTCCGAGCTGGCCGCCGTGCTGGACGAACCGGCCCCCTGGCGATGACGGAGGGCGGAGGGACCGTGGGCGAGGGGCTAGCGCGGTGGATCGACGGGTCGGTGCGGGCGGTGCTGGACCGGCTGCAACTGCGGGGCGGGCCGGCGGCCCCCGCGGCAGGGGCCGGGCCCTACCGCACCCGGCGCAAGGGCCGGTCCCTCGAGTACGCCGGCTTCCGGGAGTACGTGCCGGGCGACGATCCCCGCTTCCTGGACTGGCAGGCCCTGGCCCGGTTCGACCGGCCCTTCGTGCGGGAGTACACCGCCGAGCAGGAGCGGCTGGTCAGCCTGTTGCTGGATGGGTCGGCCTCCATGGCGGCCGGCGGCAAGGGGCCGGCGGCCCTGGGGATCGCCGCAGCCCTCGGCTATTGCGGATTGCGCCAGGGCGACCGGCTCGAGGTGGTGTGGCTGGAAGGGACGGGGGCCCGCCGGCTGGGAGCGGGCCGGGGGCGGGCCAGCCTGTCCCGCCTGGCCGCCTGGCTGGAGGCGGCTGCCGTCCTCGCCGGCGGAACCCACGGCACCCCCGCCGCCCATGGGCGGGGCCCGGATGGGCAGGCTTCCCCCGCGTCCCGGCCCGCATCCCGGGAAACGGGGGACCCGAGCGCCGGGCACCTCCCGGGTCCCGCCGCCACGGCCCTCCTGCCCGCCCTGAGCCGGTGGCGGGAGGGGGACACCGGCCCGCCCGGCGCCGCCGCCGTGGGACCGGCAGGTGCACCGCGGCGGCGGGGCGGCCTGGCGGTGCTGATCAGCGACCTGCTGGACCCCGCCGCCTGGGGAAGGGACGGCGATCCCGGCCCGTACGCTCGCCAGGTGGCGGCCCTGCTGGCCGGCGCCGGGCAAGGGGTGATCATCCACCTGCTGGCGCCCTGGGAGCTGGGGGCCCTCGCAGGGAGGGCCGGGGGACCGGCCGGTGGCCGGAACCGCAGGACGCCGCTGGGAGGCCCGAACCGTGGAGGAACCGGCGCCCCGGGCCCTCAAGCCCTTGCCAGCCCAGGACCGGTGGTTGCCCGGGGCCATCGCGAGGCGCCGGGGACGGCATCCGGTGGGGCGGCGAGCCCAGACGGCGATCCTGCCCTTCCCCTGCCGCCGCCCCCGGGGGAGTGGACCCTGGTGGATGCCGAGACGGGTGCCGCCGTGGAGATCACCATCGACGCCCGGGTGCTGGAGGCCTATCTCCAGGGGGTGGCCCGCTGGGTCGAGGGCTGGCGGCGGGCCTGCCACGCCCATGGGGTCGTCCACGTGGTGGCACCCGCGCCCTACCCCCTGCGCCCGCTGGTGGTCGAACACCTGGTTCCGGCCGGGGTGCTGAGCTGAGTTTCGGCTGCCTCCGCGTCATGGGTGCCGCCGGTGCCGGGCCCGCGAGCCCCGGGGGGAAGGGGATGGCGCCAGGGGGCACCGGACAAGGGCAGGGGTGCGGGCGAGGGCCGAGCAAGGGCCGGGCAAGGGCCATCGCGACGGCAGGGCCGCGACAAGGGAAACGGCGACGGCAGGACCGCGACAGGGGCGACGGCGACGGCAGGGCCAGGGTGAGGGCCCGTCGAGGGCAAGCGCAACGGCAAGGGCCGCGGCGCGGTTGAGGCTGCAGGCAGGGGCCGGGTCGACGGCAAGGGGAGGGCCACGACGGGGGGACGGGCCGTTGGACGAGACGGGCGTTGGCGGCCGCCGGCCGCTCGCGAACGGATTTCCGTACACCGGTGCCGGCCCGGTCTGGGCCGCGGCCTGGGGCTGGGGTGCTGCCGGCTGGGGGTGGCTGGCCCCGCTGGCAGCCGTCCTGGGAGCTGCGGCCATCCTGATCCTGTATCTCCTGCGCCGGCGGCCCCGCCAGCAGGTGGTACCATCGACCCTCCTCTGGCGGCTGGCCGCCCGCGACACGGTGGCCCGGCACCCGTGGCAGCGGTTCCGCTCACGCCTCTCCTTCTGGCTCGAACTGCTGG
>DATCLH010000169.1:0-2601 GCA_036564035.1 Thermaerobacter sp. | reverse complement strand
GCTGGTGTTGGTGGCCGCGGTGTGGGCCGGGTTCGACCCGGCGGCCGGCGGGCCCCAGTTCGTGGAGCGGTACCGCTGGATCCCCAGCCTGGGCGCCGGGTACTACCTGGGCGTCGACGGCCTGTCGTTGCCGCTGGTGGCCTTGACCGCGCTGATCGCGCCCATCGCGGCGCTGGCCTCGTGGGGCATCGAGCACCGGGTCAAGGAGTACTGGGTGCTCTTGGGGCTGCTGGTCACCGGGATCTTCGGCGTGTTCCTGGCCCTGGACTACCTGCTCTTCTACGTGTTCTTCGAGCTGTCCCTGATCCCGATGTACTTCCTGATCGGGGTCTGGGGCGGTCCGCGGCGGGACTACGCGTCGCTCAAGTTCTTCATCTATACCCTGGTGGGCAGCATCGTGCTGATCGTCGGCATCCTCGCCCTGTACTTCCTGACGGGCGCCAGCACCTTCGACATGGTGGAACTGGCGCGGCGCGCCCCGGCGGCGGTGCCCGACGCCCTCAAGCTGCCCCTGTTCCTGCTGCTCTTCGTCGGGTTCGCCATCAAGACGCCCATGTGGCCCGTCCACACCTGGCTGCCCGACGCCCACGTCGAGGCGCCGACGCCGATCAGCGTGATCCTGGCGGCGGTGCTCCTGAAGCTGGGCACCTACGGCATGATGCGGATCACGTGGCCGACCCTCCCGGACGTGGCCCGCGACCTGGCGGGCGCGCTGGCGGCGCTGGCGGTGATCGCCATCCTGTACGGTGCCTTCACCGCCCTCGGGCAGCGGGACTTCAAGCGGCTGGTCGCCTACTCCTCGGTCAGCCAGATGGGGTTCGTGGTGCTGGCCCTGGCGGCGGCCGCCGCGGCGCCCGCCGTCGCACAGGCGGCCGAGCTGGCCGGTCGCGACCCGCAGGTGATCCTCGAGGCGGGTCAATCCGCCACCATGGCGGCGGTCTTCATGATGGTGGCCCACGGCCTCGCGTCGGCGCTGCTGTTCCTGCTGGTCGGCTTCTGGTACGACCGCACCCACACCCGCGAATTCGACCGGCTGGGCGGCATGTTCCGCACCACGCCGGTGGCGGCGACCTTCCTCGGCATCGCGGCCTTCGCGAACCTCGGCCTGCCCGGGTTCAGCACCTTCATCGGCGAGTTCTTCACGCTGATGGGGACGCTGCCAGTGTTCCCCGTGGCCGTGTACGTCGCCCTGGTCGGGCTGGTGGGGGCGGCGATGTACAACCTGACCATGCTGCAGCGGGTGACCATGGGGGCCCCGAAGCCCGAGTGGAGCGGGCTCCCTGACGTCACGCCGCGGGAGCTGGCGACCTTCGTGCCGCTGGTGGCGGCCATGCTGCTGCTGGGGTGGATGCCCGGCCTGTTGACGCAGGTGCTGAGCACGCCCGTCGCCCAGTTCGTCGCCAAGTTGGGAGGGATGTGAACATGCCGGTCCTGTCGGCCGGGGAACTGGTCTATCTCCTGCCCGAGATCGTGCTGGCCGTCACGGCCATGGTCCTCCTGCTGGCCGACGCCTTCGCCGGCGGGCGCGACGAGGCGGCGGGGCCGGGTGCCCGGGACGGCGCGGCGGCCCATGGGGCGGGCGCAGGGCGCCGCGATTGGATCGGCTACCTGGCGGTGGTCGGCGTGGTCGTGGCGATGATCCTGATCCGCCGCGACGTCGCCCAGCCGGGTCCCATCCTGGGCGGCATGGTGGCCAGCGACGGCTACGCCGCGTTCTTCAAGGCGGTGTTCCTCATCGCCACCGCGCTGGTCGCCCTGTTGTCCATCGACTACGTGGCCCAGCGCGGCATCGCGCCGGGCGAGTACTTTAGCCTGCTGCTGCTGGCGACCACCGGCGCCCTGTTCATGGCGGGCGCGGCCAACCTGCTGACCTTCTACCTGGGCCTCGAGCTCCTGTCGCTGAGCTCCTATGCCCTGGCGGGCCTGATGCGCGCCGATCCGCGCTCCCAGGAGGCGGCGCTGAAGTACTTCCTCAACGGGGCGCTGAGCTCGGGCGTCCTGCTCTTCGGCATCTCGCTGCTCTACGGCGCCACGGGCACCTTCGATCTGGTCGAACTGGCGCGCCAGGTCGGCCAGGTGCTGCAGGGCGCGGCGGCGGCCGGCGCCGCGCCGGCGCCGCTGCTGGCCCTGGGCGTGGCCTTCCTGCTGGCGGGGCTGGCCTTCAAGGCCGGTGCCGTGCCCTTCCACCTCTGGCTGCCCGATGCCTACCAGGGGGCGCCCACGCCCATCACCGCCTATCTGGCGGTGGTGTCGGAGGGAGCGGCCTTCGCGGCCATCCTGCGGGTGTTCTACGGCGGCATGGGCGGGGCGCAGGAGGCCTGGCAGACCGCCTTCGTGGTCCTGGCCGTGCTGACCATGACGGTGGCCAACGTGGCCGCCCTCCGCCAGACCGACGTCAAGCGGCTCATGGCCTACTCGTCCATCGCCCAGGCGGGCTACATCCTGGCCGCGGTGGCGGCGGCGTCGGAGCTCGGTCGCACGGCGGTGCTGTACTACGTGATGGCCTACACCTTCATGAACGTCGGCGCCTTCGCCGTGATCACCGCGCTGCAGGTGCACGGCGAGGGCCGCACGGTGCAGGACTTCACCGGGCTCGCTCGC
>DATCLH010000168.1:0-3764 GCA_036564035.1 Thermaerobacter sp. | reverse complement strand
CCCTCAAGACCCGGCCTGCTGCCCCAGCCCGGCCTGTTCCAGCCCTTGGAGGTCGTCGACCCCCAGCACCTCGACCCGCACCGCCTGTTCGACCCAGGCCCGGGGCACCGCGGTGGACCAGATCCCCAGGAGCTGGCGGGAGCGGCTCAGGCCGGCCAGGGCGCCGCCGATGTAGGGCGGCCCGTTGAGGGCCAGGGGCGGGAAGAGCCGGGACAGCCGCTCCGCCTCCTCCCGGCTCTGGGTGCGGATGACGAAGCGCAGGTAGACCTCGTTGGGCTCGTCGGGGATGGGGGCCAGGGGGCCGTGGAGGGCGTTGACGCCCAGGTACTCCACGTGGACCTCCTGGGGGTTGAGGCCGGCCCGCGCCATCTGCCGCCGGATGATCTGCTCCGCCGCCTGGGCCTTCTCCAGGGCGTCGGGCCAGGAGTAGCCGATGATGGCCTGGCCGAGCCAGCCGTCCTCATACCCGGCGGTCACCTTGAGGGTTTCGGGCCGCGGCCGCCCCCGGGTGCCGGTCACCGCCACGCGGTCGGGCCCCACCGGATGGAGCTCGATCTGGGAGAAGTCGGCGACCACGTCGGGGTTAACATAATGCGCCGGATCGTGCACTTCGTAATAGAGCTGCTCCTTCACCGTGTCCGGGGTGACCAGGCCGCCGGTGCCGGCCGGCTTGGTGATCACCAGCCCGCCGTCTTCGTCCACCTCCGCCACGGGGTAGCCGATGCGGTCCATGTCCGGCACCTCCCACCAGCGGCCGCTGAAGTTGCCGCCGGTGGCCTGGGCCGAACACTCGCCGATGTGGCCCGCCACCACGCCGGTGGCCAGCCGGTCCCAGTCGTCCCAGCCCCAGCCGAACTCGTAGACCAGGGGCGCCAGGAACAGCGAGGCGTCGGCGACCCGCCCCGTGATGACCACGTGGGCCCCCGTGGCCAGGGCCCGCACCACGGGTTCGGCCCCCAGGTAGGCGTTGGCGAAGAGCAGCCGGTGACGGACCTCGTCGTAGGATGGGCCGCCGTCCAGGGGCTCCAGGGCGGCCCCCTGTTGCCGGAAGGCGTCGAGGCGGCCCAGGACGTCGTCCCCCGTGACGACGGCGACCTTGAGATCCCGGAGGCCCAGCCGGGCCGCCACCTGCAACACCTCCCGGGCGGCACCGTAGGGGTTGAGCCCGCCGGCGTTGCTAATGAGCCGCACACCCCGGGCCATGGCGACTGGCAGCACCATCTGGCAGAGGAGGCCGATGTCCCGGGTGTAGCCCGTTCGGGGGTCCCGCTGCCGGTCTTTGTGGAGGATGGCCATGGTCAGCTCGGCCAGGTGGTCGCAGCACAGGTACTGGATATCGCCCGCCCGCACCGCCTCGGCCGCGGCGAAGGGGAGATCGCCGTAGAACCCGAGCCCGGCTCCGATGCGGACGGTCCGCCGGGAAGGGGTGGATGCGGCCCGGCGGGCCGCCGGCTCGGGGCGGGCTACCGGTTCCATGCGGGCCGCCTGGTCCAGGGGGGCCGCCGGTTTCGCGGGGGCCGCCTGATCCACGGGGGCTGTTGGCTCCAGGCTGGCTATAGGCTCCAGGCGGGCCACCGGCTCCCGAGGGGCTCCCGGTTCCGGGCGCTCTAGAGGGGCTGGCGCCTCCGGGCGGCTGGTTCCGCTGGTCACTGGGGTCACCTCCTGTTGGGCATCGGGCCAGGGTTGGGGGCACCGGGCGGGGGCCCGCAAGCCGTGGGGCGGCGGCCGGTTCGACCAACCGGTCGGTCGAACCGGCCCATGGGAAAGCCCCGCCTAGCGATGGGTCCACTGGGGCGCCCGGCGCTCGAGGAAGGCGGTCGCCCCTTCCTTCAGGTCGGCGCTGAGGAAGGTGCTGACCCGCAGGCTGTTGGCGTGGTCGACGGCCGCCGGCCAGGGCAGTTCCAGGGCCGCTGCATAGGCCCGGAGCCCCACGCTTACCGCCGCCCCGCTGCGCCCCGCCAGCTCCCGGGCCACCCCCTGGGCCCGTTCCACCGCCTGGCCGGCCGGCACCACCTCCGTCACCAGGCCGAGCCGCTGGGCTTCCCGGGCGTCGACCCGCCGGCCCGACAGGCCCAGGGCCAGGGCCTGCCGCGGCCCCATGACCTGCATCATCAGAGGCAGGATCACCAGCGGGAACAGCCCCAGGTTGATCTCGGGGGTGGCGAAGACCGCATCCTCCGCGGCCACCACCCAGTGGCAGAGACAGACGAGCCCCAGGCCCCCGCCCATGGCCGGCCCGTTGACCGCCCCGATCAGGGGCTTGGTCAGCCAGCGGGGTGCCTTGAAGAGCTCGGTGGACCGCTCCCCCTGCTCCAGCACCTCGGGGCCCGTCAGCCGGTCGAGGCCGGCGAATTCCCGGATGTCCCCCCCGGCCGAGAAGGCCGCCCCCGCCCCGGTCAGGACCAGGGCCCGCACCTGGGGATCCTGGCAGCCCCGCCGCAGGGCGGCCACCAGCTCCTGGGCCATAGCGGTGGAGAGCGGGTTCCTCCGCTCGGGGTCGTTGAGGGTGAGGGTGGCGACGGGCCCGTCGACGGTGTACAGGACGAGCCGGGACTCCCTTTCGGGCATGGTGCCCACCTCCTTTGCAACGCGCCCTGTACGTGCGGGGCCCCTGGCCACGCATCCGCGCCGCCCCGCGGATCGCGGAGGGGCGATCGAGGCGATCGCCCCCATCACCGGACCCTGTGCCCGGGAAGGCGGCTGCCCTCAGCCCGTGGCCGGAGGGGGGCTTGCCCCCATCGCCCTGGGCCGGGCGAGGATGGCCCGCGCCCTGGCCGCCGGGGACGGCGGGGCGCCGCCGGCCTGCTTACCCGTGGCCGGCCGGCCCCGCGTACAGCCCCTGGTGCTCCTGGCGCAGGACGTGCTTCTGGATCTTGCCGGTGCCCGTCCGCGGGAAGCCGTCGACGAAGACCACCCGCTTGGGCACCTTGAACCCGGCCAGCCGCTCCCGGCAGTGGGCGATGAGCTCCGCTTCGGCGGCGCGGGCGCCGGGTTTGAGCAGGACGAAGGCGGTCACCGCTTCGCCCCAGCGCTCGTGGGGCAGCCCCACCACCGCGCACTCGGCCACCGCCGGATGGGCCAGGAGGGCCCGTTCCACCTCAATGGAGGCGACGTTCTCGCCGCCGGTCTTGACCATGTCCTTCTTGCGGTCGGTGAACCAGACGACCCCTTCCTCATCCATCCAGCCCACGTCACCGCTGTGGAACCAGCCGTGGCGGAAGGCCTCGGCCGTCGCCTCCGGGTTGTTCCAGTAGGCCGTCATGCACTGGGGACCGCGGTAGACGATCTCCCCCACCTGCCCGCGGGGCAGCAGGTTGCCCTGGTCGTCCATGATGCGGACGTCGGTCATCACCGTGGGGAGGCCCCAGGAAGCCGGCTTGGTGTCCTGGTGGTGGGGGCGCTGGAAGACCGTCGGCGGGGTGAACTCCGTCTGCCCGGACCCCAGGACCACATCGGCGTTGGGGAAGAACCGGCGGATCTCGGCGATCCGCTCGGGCGCCATGGGGGCCATGGCATAGAGGCAGCGGCGGACGCTGCTGAAATCGCGCTGGCCCGCGTCGGGCTGCTGGATGAGCTCCTGCCACATCATCGGCAGCAGGAGCACGTGGGTGACGCGGTACCGTTCGAGGGCGTCCATCACGTCCCGGACGTCGTACTTGCGGAGGAACACGGCCGTCCCGCCCACCAGCAGGGTGGGGATCAGGATGGCGTTGAGGGCCGCACAGTGGAAGATGGGCAGGACCAGCAGGAAGACGTCGTCGGGA
>DATCLH010000167.1:0-1686 GCA_036564035.1 Thermaerobacter sp. | reverse complement strand
GGCCCTCAAGGCCGTCAGCGAGGAGGTCAAGCAGAAGATCTTCCGCAACCTGTCGCAGCGGGCCGTGGAGATCCTGCAGGAGAACCTGTCCTACCTCGGGCCCGTGCGCCTCCGCGACGTGGAAGAGGCCCAGCAAAAGATCGTCAACATCATCCGGCGCCTGGAGGAAGAGGGCGAGATCGTCATCGCGCGGGGTGGCCAGGATGAGGTCGTGGTCTGAGGTCGAACGCGGCCCCGCCGCCAGCGCCGCGGCCACCCCGCGACGGCCGGGGGCTCCCTGGGCCGCGGGCGGCGGGGCCGGAGGGGATGGAGGGACCGCCGGGGGCCGCGGGCCGGCCGGTTCGTCCCGGGCCGAGGCCGCCCGGCCGTGGATGCCCGGCGTCCTTGCCGGGGACGGGGGCCGAGGAGCCGTTCGGTTGCGCCGGACCACGCCGGCGGCGGCCGGGCCGGGCGGGTGCGACGGCCCCGGCGCCGGCGGGTGCGACCGCACCGCGGGCGAGGGGCTGGCCCAACCCTGGACGCCGGCTCCGGTCGGAGCGGGGGCCGGGAACGAGGGCCGGCCGGCGGAGGCGGGGGCCGTCGTGCGGCGGCGGGAGGGCCGGCGCCCGAGCGGCTCCGACGGCCCGGCGGCGGCCGGCGGGCGCGGGGCCGGGCCGGGGGACGGGTCGGCCTGGGCGGAGACCGATGGGGAGGGGGAGCGGGTCCGACGGCGGGCGCGCCGCTGGTTGGAACGGGCCCGCCGGGCGGCGACGGCCCACCTGGAACGGGCCCGCCGGGAGGCGGACGCGCTGCGACGGCAGGCCTGGCAGGAGGGCGTCGCCCGGGGAGAGGCCGAGGGCCGGGCCCGCTGGGAGGCGGCCCGCCGCCGGCTGGAGGAACAGGTCGCCTCCCAGCGCCGGGACCTCGAGGCCCGGTACCGGCAGCTGCTGGCCGCCTCGGCGGAGCCCTTGCTGGAGCTGGCGTTGGCCATCGCCAGGCGGGTGGCGGGCCAGCAGCTGGCGACGGATCCGGCCGCCCTGCGGGCCCAGGTGGAGGAGGCCCTCAGCCGCCTGGGGGCCGAGGGGGCCCGGGTGCTGCTCCACCCCGAGAGCCTGGCGCAGCTGGAGGGCACGGCGCCGCTGGCACCCGGGGTGGAGCTGGCGGGCGATCTCACCCTGGCACCGGGGGACTTCCGCGTCGAGACCCCCCGCGGGCAGATCGACGGGCGGGTGGCCGCCCAGGTGGACCGGTTGGGCCAGGTCCTGCGGGAGCAGGGGCTCGGTGCGGTGCCCCCGGTTGAGGGGGAGGCCGCTGGGGACGGTCGCGGGCCGGCGGGGATGGGTGGGGCGGGAGCGGCCATCCGGCCCGCCGGGCTGCCGCCGGCCGCCGCCGTCCCCGGTGACGCGGAGGGGAGGGAGCCGGCGTGAAGGCCGCCGCGACGACCCCGCCCGCCGCCCGGCCGGCGGGTGACCCCGCGGATCGCACCCCGCCCGCAGGCGCCCACGGCGGCGGGGACCCACCGTCCATCCTGGACTGGGAGCGGCTCCAGGCCCTGGTGGCCGCCACCGAGCCGAGGCCGTCCGAGGGGTGGGTGGAAGAGGTGGTGGGCCTGGCGGTGGAGGCGCGGGGACCGGTGAGCTCCCTGGGCGAGCTCTGCTGGATCCACCGGCAGGGGTTGCCGCCGGTGCCCGCCGAGGTCGTCGGCTT
>DATCLH010000166.1:0-8042 GCA_036564035.1 Thermaerobacter sp. | reverse complement strand
GCCATGACCGACTTCGACAACGACGAGGCGGTGCGCTGGCTCCTGCGGCGACTGGAGCGCCTGGGCGCCGAGGAGGCTTTGCGGCAGGCCGGCGCGCGCAACGGCGATACGGTGCGGTTGGGGCCGCTGGAGCTGGTGCTGGGGGACGAGACGGGCTCCACGGAGCCTGCCGGCCAGGGGGCCGGCAGCGACCATCGCCGCGGGGACGACGGGTGAGGCAGGCCGGAGGCGGGCCGCGAAGGAGGATACCGGTGGCCAGAGGGCTGGAGGAGTGGCTCAAGCCGCGCCGGGACGGCCGGCCCCTGCAACTGGGCGTCCTGGGAGGGACCTTCGACCCCATCCACATCGGGCATCTGGTGGCGGCGGAAGCCGCCCGGGTCCACTTTGGGCTGGACCGGGTGCTGTTCGTGCCCGCGGGCCGGCCGCCCCACAAGGACCCGGCCGGCGTGAGCGACGCCGAACACCGCTACCGCATGACGGTCCTGGCGACCGCCGGCAATCCCCACTTTTACACCACCCGGCTGGAGCTGGACCGGGAGGGCCCCTCGTATACCATCGACACCTTGACCCAGCTGTCCACCCTGGCCGGACCCCAGGCCTCCCTGTTCTTCATCGCCGGGGCCGACTCGGTGGTGACCCTGCCTTCGTGGCGCGGCGGCCTGGCCCTGCTGGACGTCTGCCGCCTGATCGTGGTCACCCGGCCGGGGTTGCCGGGGCCCGTCCTGCAGCGGTTCCTGGACGACCTGCCGCCTGCCCGGCGCGCCCGGGTTCACGTGCTGCCCATCCCCGAGATCGGAATCTCGTCCACCGAACTGCGGGAGCGGGTGGCCACTGGCCAGTCCATCCGCTACCTGGTCCCCGCCGCGGTGGAGGATTATGTTGAGAAGTACGGCCTCTACCGCCCCGCCGGCGGCGGCACCGGCGAGGCCGGGACCCTGCCGGGAACCCCGGTGATCCCCCGGACGGCCTCCCGGACACGGGGAGCCGCGGAGGCCGCGCCCGCACCGCCGGAGCCGCCGGGTGGGGCGCCGCCGCCGGGGCCAGACTGCAGCGGGGCGCCGGGGCTGCAGGCGCCGGACCGCAGCGGGACCCAGGCGCTCGAGGCACCGGACCGCAGCGGCGCGCCGGGACCGCAAGCCCGGTTCCCGTCTTCCGGGCCGGACGCGCCGCGGGGCGGGGCCTCCGCGGGCGCCGCCCTGCGGCCGGGGGCGGGTGGTGCCGGTGGCGCGGGTTCGTCCGGATCGGATGCCGGCATCGCCCTCTGAGGGGGAGGGAACCGGCATGGTGGACGAGCCGTCCATCCAGCGGGCGATCCGGGCTGCCCAGTTGAAGGCCGCGGCGACCCTCAGCCCCGGCCGTTACCGGCACGTGGCGCGGGTGGTGGAGATGGCGCGCCGGCTGGCCCGGAGCCACGGAATGGACCCGCTGCCGGTGGAACTGGCCGCGTGGCTGCACGACCTGGCCCGGGAGCGGGACGGGGCGACCTTGCTGGCCCAGGCGCGCCAGGCCGGCTGGGAGCCCGATGCGGCCGAGCGGGCGGACCCCATCCTCCTCCACGGTCCGGTGGCGGCGTGGGAGGCGGCCCGCGAGGGCCTGGCGGACGATCCCCAGGTGCTGGAGGCCGTTCGCTGGCACACCACCGCCCACCCGGGGTTGGGGCCGGTGGGCTGCCTGCTCTTTTTGGCGGACAAGTTGGAGCCCGGTCGCACGTACCCTGGTGTGGAGGACCTGCGCCGGCTGGCCTTTGAAGACCTCGATGCGGCGATGGCCGCCGTGCTGGACGACTTGATTCGCTACTGCCTGGACCGGCGGCTGTGGCTGCCGGCGGTGACCGTGGCGGCCCGCAACGCCTGGCTTCCGCGATCCCGGCCTGGCCCGGCGGGCCCGGTCGATCCCTGAGCGCGCCTGGCCGGGCGCACCTGGCCAGGACCTTCTTAGGGACACGGTGGCGGCCGATGCGGCGTCCCGGCGCGCCGCAATGGCCAAGGGGCGCGGGGACGATGGCGGCTGGTACCGGTCGACCTGGCCGGCCGGCTTCCGGCCCGTTACGATGGCAGGAGGCGCACCGGGACACCCCGTCCCGAGGGCCCTTGAAGGAGCGTCAAAGACGGTGAGCATGCCTCTGGTCGGACCCATGGAACAGGAACCCAAGCGGCCGCGGCGGAAGGCGGCCCGGGTGCTGACGGTCCTGGCCGCCGTGCTGCTGTTGGCGGGCGTGACGGCGGCCTTCTGGCTGGGTTCCACCCTCTACGGGTTCTTCAGCAGCGTCCAGCAGGTCCCTCGCCAGGACGATCAGGGCGGCCAGCAGGCGGTGGCCGCCGACCGGCCGCTCAACATCCTGGTCCTGGGGGTCGACGCCGGGGCGGGGGCCGGGGAGCCGGAAGCCCCCCAGCGCTCGGACACCATCATGGTGGTCAACGTCAACCCGGTCACCGGACGGGTGGGGCTCCTGTCCATCCCCCGCGATACCCGGGTGCCCATCCCCGGCCGGCCCCACCCGGAGAAGATCGCCCACGCCCACGCCTACGGGCAGGCCGAGGGCGGTCCCGGCGCGGGGGCGGAGCGGGTCGCCGCGACCGTGGAGGACTTCCTGGGGATCTCCATCGACTACTTCGTCGAGGTGGACTTCGACGCCTTTCGCGCCCTGGTCGACGCGGTGGGCGGCGTGGAGGTCTGCATCGAAAAGCCGATGCGTTACACGGCCCGCAGCCAGAACCTGCGGATCGACCTGAAGCCGGGATGCCAGGTGCTGGACGGCGAGAAGGCCCTGCAGTACGTGCGCTACCGGCAGGACGGCGACATCTTCCGCATCCAGCGGCAGCAGCAGTTCCTGCGCGCCCTGGCGGACAAGGTGCTGAGCATGAAGGGTGTGCTCAAGCTGCCGCAGCTGGCCAGCACCCTGGGCAGCCAGATCACGACGAACATGCCCACCAGCCGGATGCTGGGCCTGGCCACCCTGCTGCCGCGGTTCGACACGACCAAGCTGGAGATGGGGATCCTGCCGGGCAAGCCGGGGTACATCGACGGCCTCAGCTACTGGCTGGTCGATCAGGAGACCGCCCGGCAGGAGGCGATGAAGATCCTGGCCGGCGTGGACGTCGAGGCCAACGCCCAGGTCCGGCTGGAGGTCCTCAACGGCAACGGCCGCCGGGGCGCCGCCGGCCGGGTCGCCGACCTCTTGCGCGGCCTGGGTTTCCAGGTGGTGACGGTGGGCAACGCGGACCGGTTCGACTTCGCGGCCACCACGGTGGTGGTCCGGCCTGACGACACCGAGCTGGCCGACCGCCTGCGCCAGGCGCTGGCCGGGGCGGCGCCCGGGGTCCGGGTCGAAACGGCGGAGGAGTTGCCCGAGGGTGTGGACGCGCGGATCGTCGTCGGGCAAGACTTCACCGGGAGCGCCGCCGTCGGGGCGGCGACGGCCGACGAGAACGGGGAGGGAGGAGGCGCTTGACCAGCCGGGAGAAGGCGCTGGCCATCGCCCGCGCCGCCGAGGCGAAGAAGGCCGCCGACGTGGTGGTCCTGGACATGGAGGGCATCACCCTCATCGCCGACTACTTCGTGATCTGCCACGGCCAGAACGCCATCCACGTGCGCGCCATCGCCGACGGGGTCGAAGAGGACCTGGCCGAGCGGGGGCTGGTCCCCAGCCACCGGGAGGGCTACGACGCGGCCCGGTGGGTGCTGCTGGACTTCGACGACGTGGTGCTCCACGTCTTCCTGGCGGCCGAGCGCGAGTACTACGCCCTGGAACGGCTCTGGGGGGACGCGCGGCGGTTGGAGCTGGAGACGCTGCCCGAGGCGTGACAGGTCTAACGGTTGCCTTGACACCGCCGCGGGACCCTCTCTATAATGGGCTACGCGGTTCGACAACCGGTCGCGCAAAGGCCGTGAACGGGAGCAGTACCTTGCCGGCGGCCTCCAGAGAGCCGGTGGTGGTGCAAACCGGCGGCACGTGGCAGGGGAACTCGCCCGGGAGCCGCACTGGCGAAGGCGGCGGGGCAAGGCCGCCGGCAGCCGGTGACGTGGCCCGCGTTAAGGGCATGAGTGGGTCAGATCCGTGGGGCGGTAGCTCAGTTGGGAGAGCGCGTCAATGGCATTGACGAGGTCGTGGGTTCGAGTCCCATCCGCTCCACACTGATCAAGAAGGGTGGTACCGCGGGAGCCCCCCGTCCCTTGTGGACGGGGGGCTCCTGGCGTCTTGGCCCTGGCGCCGGGAGGACGGGATCACCGCGGCGCGGGGCCAGGGCACTCTCAGGGGCTCTCAGGGGCATGGGCGGGCGCCCGGGGTGCCAGGCTCGGAAGGTCGGGCGCTGGCGCCGGGCATCAAGGACCGTGACCGGCGCCGGGCGCCCAGCGGGAGCGCCCGGCGGGCGCGCTCGCCCCTTCAGGCAGCAGGCAGGAGGAGGCTACGGCCATGGCCGTCGACGACCGCTACAACTTTCACGCCGCCGAGAAGAAGTGGCGGCAGCGCTGGGCCGAGGAAGGCCTCTACCACGTGGAGGCCGACCCGTCGCGGCCCAAGTTCTACTGCCTCGAGATGTACCCCTACCCGTCGGGCAAGCTGCACATGGGGCACGTGCGCAACTACTCCATCGGCGACGCCACGGCCCGGTTCCACCGCATGCGCGGCTACAACGTGCTCTACCCCATGGGGTGGGACTCCTTCGGCTTGCCGGCGGAGAACGCCGCCATCGCGAACCAGACCCACCCCGCCGATTGGACCTACGCCAACATCGCCGCCATGCGGGAGCAGATGCAACGGCTGGGGCTCAGTTACGACTGGCGGCGGGAGATCGCCTGCTCCCACCCCGGCTACTACAAGTGGACCCAGTGGCTGTTCCTGCTGCTCTACAAGCGGGGCCTGGTGGAGCGGAAGAAGGCGCCGGTGAACTGGTGCCCCCGCTGCGCCACGGTGCTGGCCAACGAGCAGGTGGAAGACGGCGCCTGCTGGCGTTGCGGCACGCCGGTGGAGAAGCGCGAGCTGGAGCAGTGGTTCTTCAAGATCACCGCCTACGCCGACCGGCTGCTGGCCGATCTGGACTTGCTGGAGGGCTGGCCCGAGCGGGTCAAGGTGATGCAGCGCAACTGGATCGGCCGCAGCGAGGGGATGGAGCTGGACTTCCCCATCGCCGGCCGGGACGAGAAGCTGACCGTCTTCACCACGCGCCACGACACCATCTACGGCGCGACCTTCATGGTGCTGGCGCCGGACCACCCGCTGACCCTGGAGCTGGCCCGGGGCACCGCCCAGGAGGACGCGGTGCGCGCCTTCGTCGAGCGGGTGACCCGCCTGACGGTGCGCGACCGGGCCGAGGCGGTGGACGCCAAGGAGGGCGTCTTCACCGGCGCCTACGCCATCAACCCGGCCACCGGGGAGCGGATCCCCATCTGGACGGCCAACTACGTCCTGATGGACTACGGGACCGGGGCGATCCAGGCGGTCCCCGCCCATGACGAGCGGGACTTCGCCTTCGCCCGCCAGTACGGGCTGCCCGTGCGGGTGGTCATCCAGGGCGAGGGGGTGCCGGCCGACGGCGACCGGCTCAAGGAGGCCTACACCGGTCCTGGGCGCATGATCCACTCCGGCCCCTACGACGGCATGGACAGCCGCGAGGCCTACCGCCGGATGGCCGAGGATTTCGAGCGCCAGGGCATCGGCCGCCGCACCGTCAACTACCGGCTGCGGGACTGGCTGATCTCGCGGCAGCGTTACTGGGGCGCGCCCATCCCCATCGTCTACTGCGACCGCTGCGGCATCGTCCCCGTGCCGGAGGAGCAGCTGCCGGTCCTCTTGCCCGACGACGTGCGCTTCGAGGTGGGCGCGTCGCCGCTGACCACCTCCGAGCGCTTCGTCCGGACCACCTGCCCCTCCTGCGGTGGACCCGCGCGGCGGGAGACGGACACCATGGACACCTTCGTCGATTCGTCGTGGTACTACTACCGGTACACGTCGCCGCGGGACGAGCACCAGCCCTTCGACCGGGAGAAGGTGTTCTACTGGCTGCCCGTCGACCAGTACATCGGGGGCATCGAGCACGCGGTGCTGCACCTGCTCTACTCCCGGTTCATCACCAAGGTGCTCTACGACGAGGGGCTGGTGCCGAGCCCGGAGCCCTTCCAGCGCCTGCTGACCCAGGGCATGGTGATCAAGGACGGGGCCAAGATGTCCAAGTCCAAGGGCAACGTGGTCAGCCCCGAGGACATCCTGGAGGAGTACGGTGCCGACGCCACCCGCCTGTTCATCCTCTTCGCCGCGCCGCCCGAGCGCGACCTGGAGTGGTCCGAGCACGGGATCGAAGGCGCCAGCCGGTTCGTCCACCGGGTCTGGCGGCTGGTGGCCGGCTGTGCCGGCCCGATTCGGGAGGCGGCGGGTCAGGTGGCCGTCGCCCGGGAAGGAGCCCTGGCCGCACGGCAAGGCGCGGCGGCGGAGCCCCCGGCGGCGGAGAGCCCCGGGGCCGGGAGCCTGGAACCGTCCAAGGAAGGGTGGGGGCCGGAGGAACACGCCCTGTGGCGGGAGGTCCACCGCGCCATCGCCCGGACGACGACGGACATCGCCGAGCGCATGCAATACAACACGGCGGTGGCCGCCCTGATGGAACTGGTCAACGCCATCTACGGCTACCGCGACCGGGTGGAACCGGCCGCCCAGCGGCCCGACCTTTTGGCCGCCGCCCTGGACCGGCTGCTGCGCATGCTGGCCCCCTTCACCCCTTACCTGGCGGAGGAGGCCTGGGACCTGCTGGGCTGGCGGGCGACCCGGGGCAGCGTCCACCAGCAGCCCTGGCCCGAGTGGGATCCGGCGGTGCTGGAGGCCGGCACGGTGGAGATCGTGGTCCAGGTCAACGGCAAGGTGCGCGACCGGTTGCAGGTCGACCAGGGGATCGGCGAGGAGCAACTGCGCCGGCTCGCCCTGGAGAGCCCAAAGGTGCAGGACTGGATCCAGGGCAAGACGGTGGCTCGGGTGGTCACGGTGCCGGGCCGGCTGGTCAACATCGTCGTCAAGTAGCCGGTGGAACGCCGCGCGGGAACGGGCGCCATCGCGCCGACGGTACGGGAACCAGGAGGCGGGCGGCCTAGGGGCCGCCCGCCGGCTTTGTTTTCCGCCCCTGGCGAGGGCGGTGGTGGTCGGCGGAGCCGCCGTTGGGTCACCAAGGCGCCACCATGGCCGACTCCATATATTTACAAGGCTCGGCTGGATGGTGTAATTTATTGGTAAGGCAACGGCCTGGACGGGCCGGCGGGCCGCGGCCGGGCCGGCCATTGGCACCGCGGCGCCCCGACCGGCTCACACCGGTTGGGATCGCCCGGCGGGCCGGGCGGTGACACCAAGGACCGGGCCGCGGCGGCGGCACCCAGGGGCGGCCGCGGCACCGGCGCGCCGCCCGGCACGGACCGGCCCCCGGTGCTGGCCGGGCGGCTGCCGCGCCACCGGCGGCCCCGCCGCCCGTTCTGCACGGGTAGGGGGAATGGTCATGGACGCCTTCGAACCGGTGCCGCCTCCGCCCGTCTGGGGCGGAGGTTCCGGCCGGGGTCGCTGGGCCGGCGCCCTGGCCCCTTTGGTCGGCCTGGCCGTCCTCGCGGGTCTCTGGTCCTGGCGCGCTGTGGAGGGGAGCGCCGGGGTGGCCGTGGCGGTGGAATCCGGCCCGGTACGGGCCCTGCAAGCCGGAAAGGCCAGCGCAACGCCGCCGGGATCGGGCGGTGCCGGGGAGCCCGGCGTTCCGCGGGCCGGTGG
This sequence comes from Thermaerobacter sp., assembly GCA_036564035.1. GTDB lineage: Bacteria > Bacillota > Sulfobacillia > Thermaerobacterales > Thermaerobacteraceae > Thermaerobacter. The sequence goes on along the minus strand of DATCLH010000166.1, from coordinate 310 downwards.
GCCGGAGCCCGGTCTGCCGCCGGCGGGGGAGGGTGCGGGGCACGGGGTGGCGGGCAGCCTGGCGGGCGTCGTGCCGGACGGGAGCGGGGCTGGGCGCTTGCCGGGCGCGGAGGCCGGTTCTTCCGGCGCGGCGGCGCCGCCGTCCGGAGAGCCTGAGGCCAGCCCGTCCGGCGCGCCGGGGCCGTCGCCGGACCCACCGGCCGCCGAAGGGGAGAACCTCACCGGAGGCGCCGCGGGTGGCGGGGCGGGCGAGGTCATGGGGGCCCGGCCGTACCCCGCCGGCGGCGGGCCCGGTGCAGCCTCCGGGTGG
>DATCLH010000165.1:0-1853 GCA_036564035.1 Thermaerobacter sp. | reverse complement strand
TCCCAGGCGGCCGAGTGGCTGGGCCGGGACGACGACTGGGACATCGACGCCGTCCTGGCCGGCGTGGGGCGCGATGGCGAGGAGCGGGACGACGGCGCGGCCGACGACCTGGACGAGCTCTTCGGCGCCGGGACCCGGGGCGGCGACGGTGGGGCCGAGGCCGGCGAGACCGGCGGGGATTGGGACTGGTGGCCGGAGGACCAGGGCGCATCCCAGACCGGTGATGCGGGGGTGGGCGATGCGGCACCTGCCGGGCCGGCCGGGGACGGCGAGGCCGGCGACTGGGACGAGGACGGGGACTGGGACGAGGACGGCTGGGAGGACGGCGGCGCGGGCGACGAGGAGCCCGGCGGCTGGGAGGACGCGCCGGAGGACGGCGCCTCCCCCGGCTGGGCCGAGGATGACGGGGCCGCCGGTGGGGACCTGGAGGACGGCGACGGCGAGGCCGGGGACGGGGAACGCCCCGGGACGGAACCGAGGTGAGGGGCCGTGGCGCGGCACATTCCCCAGCGGACCTGCATCGGTTGTCGCACGGTCCGGCCCAAACGGGAGCTGTTGCGGGTGGTCCGCACCCCTGAAGGGGCGGTGGTCTTCGACCCCACGGGGCGGCGGGCCGGACGCGGCGCCTACCTGTGCCCCGATCCCGCCTGCCTGGAGCGGGCGCTCAAGGCCCGGGAGCTGGGCCGGGCGCTGAAGACCGAGCTGGACGCGGAGACGGTCGAAGGGTTGCGCCGCCAGCTGCTGGAGCTGGTGACGGGAGCGGATGCCGGTGCCGGGCGGTAAGGGCGATCCCCGCGGACTGATCGGGCTGGCCCGCCGGGCGGGGCGCCTGGCGGCCGGCGACCATGCCGTCCGGTACGCCCTGCAGGAGGGCCGGGCGGCCCTGGTGGTGGTGGCCGTCGACGCGGGGAGCGCCTGCCGCCGGCGCTTCACCCACCTGGCGGCCCAGGAGGCGGTGCCCCTCTGCGTGTGGGGGCAGAAGGGCGAGCTGGGCCGCCTGGTCGGCCGCCCCCAGTGCGCGGTGCTGGCGATCACGGACAAGGGACTGGCGTCTGCCCTGCGGGAGCGGCTTCCCGCCGGGGCCGGAGGAACGGGCGCAGAATCGGGGGGTGAGCCGTTTGTCACGCAGCATTCGCATCTATGAACTGGCTCGCAAGCTGGGTGTGCAGAGCAAGGAGATCCTGCGCATCCTGCACGACGAGCTGAACATCGACATCCAGAACCACATGAGCACCATCAACGACCAGGTGGCGCGCCGGATCACCCAGATTCTGCGCGGCGAGACCGGCTCGGCGGGGCAGGGCCCGCGCAACGGGGACGCGGCGCGGGCTTCAGGCGGCGGGGCAGGTACCCGCAACGGCGCGGGCGGGCCGGCCGCCGGCACGGGAACGGGGATGCCCCGGGCCACCGGCGGTGGGACGAACCGGCCGGCGGCGGGCCCGACCCCAGGGGGCCGGCCGGGTGCCGGTGGCGGCGCTGCGGGGACCGGCGGGGCCGGTGGGGCGGCTGGGCGTCCGGGTGCGGCCGGCAGCGGCGGCCGCCCGGCTCCCGCTGCGGGCGGCGGGCGCCCGGAGGCCCGCCCGGCCGCTTCCGGGGCTGCCGGCGCCGGGGCCGCGGGCCCCCGGCCGGCGGCCGGGGGCCCGGCGGGCGCCGGAGCCCGTCCAAGCGGAACGGCGCCCGCAGCGGGCCGCCCCCAGCCCGTGGGCGGCAACGGCGTCGGCGCCCGCCCCGGCAGCGCAGCCGGTGGCCCGGCCCGGCCGGGGACGCCCGGGTCGGGCCAGGGAGCGGCCGGCGGTGGGCGGCCCGGCATGGAGGCGGGCCGGATCGGTGGATCCGGCGGCGCGGCGGGTCCG
>DATCLH010000164.1:0-15147 GCA_036564035.1 Thermaerobacter sp. | reverse complement strand
GGCCCAGGCCTCCCCGGCGTCCCCGGGCAACCAGCGCCCCGCCACCAGCGCCAGGGCAAGGCAAAGGGGTACCCACCAGCCCGCGCCGTGGCGCGCGCCGGGCATCCAGCCGCCGGGCGGCGGCACCGGACGGGACCCGGGCGGGCCGCCGGCCCCGACCCCGGCAGGACGCTCCACCCCCGCTCCCGTGGAAGCGGCCGGGACGGGGGCGACCGTGGTCTCCGGCGCCGGGAAGGCTGCCGGACCGGCGTCGCCGGCGCCGGCCCCCACGGTTCCGTTCCCGGCCGGACCCACCGCCGGGCAGCCGCGCCAGCCACTGGGCCACCTGCGGGCGCTCCAGCCAGTTGGCTTCCACCAGGCGTCCCGCGGCGCGGGCCCAGGCCTCCCCGGCGTCCCCGGGCAACCAGCGCCCCGCCACCAGCGCCAGGGCAAGGCAAAGGGGTACCCACCAGCCCGCGCCGTGGCGCGCGCCGGGCATCCAGCCGCCGGGGGGCGGCACCGGACGGGACCCGGGCGGGCCGCCGGCCCCGACCCCGGCAGGACCCTCCACCCCCGCTCCCGTGGAAGCGGCCGGGCCGGGGGCGACCGTGGTCTCCGGCGCCGGGAAGACGGCCGGACCGGCGTCGCCGGCGCCGGCCCCCAAGGTTCCGTTCCCGGCCGGACCCACCGCCGCCGGCTCGCCAGGAACCGCGGGGGTGCCGGGCCCAACGGACCCGGCCAGGGGGCCGCGTTCGTCCCGTTCTCCGCCTGCGCCTGGGGACACCATGGGCCGTCCCTCCGGGCGCAGTATATGGATACCCGAGCCATCCCTATGCTGGTCGGGCGGCCGGACCCTGGGTCCACCCCCGCGGCCCGGGGTCGCCTTCGCCGCCGCGCCCCGGCCCGGAGCCCGCCGCCGAGGGAAGGCCCCGGCAATGGGGGCACCAGAGGGTGCGGGCGCGCTGGCAGCGCAGGCTCCCAGGGTGCAGGCGAGCCGCTGGGGTAGCCGGGGGTGCCTCCGCCAGTGGGGTCACCGCAGGTGCCGCGGCCGATGGGCTAGCCGGTGGGGCGTCAGCACCGGTGGGACATCAGAAGAGGATCTTGTGCCGGCGGGCGTAGGCGCTCATCAGCAGGCCCAGGCTCAGGCAGTTGGTGATCAGGTTGCTGCCGCCGTAGCTGATGAACGGCAGCGGCAGGCCGGTGATGGGCATCAGGCCCACGGTCATCCCCGCGTTGATGATGAAGTGGGTGGCCAGCATGGAGACGACCCCGGCACCCAGCAGCATGCCGAAGGTGTCCCCCGCCTGGGTGGCGTCGTGGAGGGCCCGCAGCAGCAAGCCCAGAAGCAGCAGGACCAGCACGGTGATGCCCACGAAGCCCAGGGTCTCGGCCGCCACGGCGAAGATGAAGTCGGTCTGGGGCTCGGGCAGGAAGCTGGTGGCCGTCTGGCTCGCCCCGGTCAAGCCCTGGCCGAAGAGCCGGCCGTTGCCCACGGCCAGGCGCGACTGGAGCACGTGATAGCCCGCCCCCAGCCCGTTCTGGCCGTCGTTGTATGGATTGATGAAGACCACCAGGCGCATCAGCTGGTGGGGCTCGAGCAGGGAGAGCTTGTCGGGAAAGCGCAGCTGGGCCCAGACCAGGGCCACGGCCGCCGCCAGGCCGGCGACCGCCAGGCCGAAGAGCCGCGCCGCCGGGTAGCCGGCCATGAGCAGCATCCCGCCGGCGATGCCGAAGAAGACCAGCACCGTGCCCAGGTCGGGCTGCTTGAGGACCAGCAGCGCGGGCGGGACCACGATGGCCAGCACGGGGGCCAGGTCCCACCAGGTCCAGGGGCGGTCCTCGTGGCGGGCCAGCCAGTCGGCCAGCACCAGGATCAGGATCGGCTTGACGAACTCCGCCGGCTGCAGGCTGATGGGGCCGGCGTTGATCCAGCAGCGGCACCCGTTGGTCTCCGGGGCCACCACCAGCATGGCGGCCAGGCCCACCAGGGCCGCGCCGTAGAGGTACCACTGGATGCGTGGCAGGGTGCGGTAATCGACCCACAGGGTCACGGCCAGCATCAAGGCCAAACCGGCCGCCGCGAAGATCGCCTGCTTCTCCACCAGGTCGACCATGCCCCGCGCCCGGACGGCGACGGCGATCAGCACCAGCCCGCAGGCCATGAGGACCATGACCAGGGCGATCAAGGGCAAATCCAGGGTCTTGAGCAGGCGACGGTCCAGCAAGCCCACGGGCTTCCCTCCCTTCCGCGCCATCGGGGCGACCGGCGGCCGGCCGTTCCCGCCGGCCCGGGACACCTTCCGGCCGGGCCCCGTTCACCGGTGGAACCGGCAGGCCGGTGGCCGGCGGGGCGCCCGCGCGCCACCGGCCCCTCCCATGATAGCAGCCGGCGCCGCCCTGGGTAGGTGGGACTGCCTGCCGCCGTGGACCACTGGCAGGGGCTGCCGCCCCGCCGGGATGCCCCGGGTGTCCCCCGGGCTGGGCCGCGCCACCCCGGGCCCTCAGGGTTCGCCGTCGCCCGCCGCCAGGGGCCGCCGGCGCACGGCCCGCACGGGGATGCTGGCCACCAGGGCCACCGTCGAGGCCTCCCGGTGCAGGCTCACCTCCATGGCCGAGCGGTCGACCTCCAGGTAACGGGAGATGGCGCGGATCAGGTCGTCCTTCAGCGCCTCCATCAGCTCGGGTTCCATGTCCACCCGGTCGTGGACCAGCATCAGCTTGAGCCGTTCCCGGGCGATGTCCTTGCTGGCCATCCGGCCGGAGCCCTCTCCCGCCCCACCGCCGGCGCGGGACCCCGGCGCGCCGCCTTGCCCGGTCGCGGCGCCGCCGCGGCCCAGGACGCGGGCCAGAAGCTGGATCACCCTTCATCCCTCCCCACGATCCCACGGCCCCGGGCCGGACCCGGGACCTGGACGGTCCGGCTGCAGCTGCCGTGCCGCCCAGGTGCGGCCGCCGGCTCAGGCCCCGCCCAGGAGCCGCCGCAGCCGCCCGAACAGGCCGTGTTCCTCCTTGAAATCGGGGAAGGGGACCTGCTCGCCCAACAGCCGGCGGACGATGTCCCGGTAGGCGCGCCCCGCCCGGCTGCGCTCGTGGGCCACCACGGGCTCGCCCCGGTTGGTGGAGTCGACCACCTGCTCGTCCTCGGGCACGACCCCGATGAGCTCCACGGCCAGGACGTCCAGCACGTCCTCGACCCCCATCTGGCGGCCCTGCTGGACCATCTCCGGCCGCAGCTTGTTGATGATGAGCCGCGGGGACGCGAGGCCCTCGGCCTCCAGCAGGCCGATCACCCGGTCGGCGTCCCGCACCGACGACACATCGGGGGTACAGACCACCAGGGCCTCCTGGGCGCCAGCGATGGCGTTGCGGAAGCCCTGCTCGATCCCCGCCGGGCTGTCGACCAGCACGTAGTCGAACTCCTGGGCCAGCTCGTCGCACAGGGCCTTGAATTGCTCCGGCTGGACCGCCGACTTGTCCTTGGTCTGGGCCGCCGGCAGGAGGAACAGGCCGTCGAAGCGCTTGTCCTTGATCAGCGCCTGGCGCAGCCGGCAGAACCCCTCCACCACGTCGACCAGGTCGTAGACGATCCGGTTCTCCAGGCCCATGACCACGTCCAGGTTGCGCAGGCCGATGTCGGCATCGACCAGGACCACCCGCTTGCCCGTCAGGGCCAGGGCCGTGCCCAGGTTGGCGGTGGTCGTCGTCTTGCCGACGCCGCCCTTGCCCGAGGTGATCACCAGCGTCGTGCCCAAGGCGTCCCCTCCTCTTTGGCGGCCCGGCCACGGGCCCGTTCTGCCCTGCGGCCGGCGGCCTCCCGCGGGTCTACCCTCCGGCCGCCCTCCGCGCCCCATCCTGGGCGGCCCCATCCTGCTCGTGCCGGCGCTGCCAGAACCAGCGGGCGGGGTCGAAGGGCTCGACCAGCACCTGCCCGTCGCGGACCCACGCGATCTCGGGGCCACGGGGCGCCGCCGTCCCGCGATGGCCCGCCCGTCCACCCGGCCCCGCCGCCGGGGGCTCGCCGTCGGGCGACCGGCCGATGCGGCGGCCGATGCGCAGCTGGACGGGCTCCATCACCAGGGCGGCCACCACGGCCTGCTCGTCGCCCTTGAAGCCGGCGTGGACCGTCCCCCGCAGGCGACCGAAGACCACCACGTCCCCGGTGGCCATGACCTCGGCCCCGGGGTTGACGTCCCCCAGGATGACCACGTCGCCGTCGTAGACCAGACGGTGGCCCGAGCGCAGGGTTCGCCGCACCACGACCCCCGCCCGGGTCCTGCCGGCGCCCCGGACCGCCCGGGCCGCGACGTCCCCGGTCGGGGCGCGGCCCGCCGCCGTTGCCCCGGCCCCAGGGCCGACCGGGGCCCCAGTCCCCGCCGGCGGGGCGGCAACCCCGGTCACCGGGGGCGGGACCGCCAGGGCGGGCCCTGCCGGCGCCGTCGCCGCTGCTCCCGCCGCCCCGTCCCCAGCCCCGCCGGGCTCGGCGGCCGGCCCCGTGGCGGTGGCGCGGGAGGCCGTCGTGGACCGCATCGCCTCCCTGGCTCCGCCACGGCGGCCGCCGCCGGAGGAACCGGCCGCTCCGGCCGCCGGGGCCGGTTCGTCCGGCGGCGTGGCGCCCGGGATCGGCGAGCCCTCCCGGGCGGTCCCGGGGAAGGCAGGCTCCCGCGGGGCCCTGCCGGCGCTGTCGCCGCCGCGGGCCGCGCCCCGTCCTGCGCCCTCGCCGGCAGCCCCCGGCGTGCGGCAGCGCCGGGCGGGTGCGGCGGCCGGGCCGGCCGCGCCGCCATTCCCGTGCCCGCCTGGTCGGGGTCCGGGCGCCGCCGGCTCGCCCGGGGGCCGGGATACCGGGATCTCCTCCCGCACCGCCCACCCCGGCGGCATGGTCCATGGGGCCCCACCGGGCGGGTGGGATGGGCTCCGGCGGCCCCCGGCCTCGTCGACCTGCTCGGTGATCACGTGGAGCAGGCGCGCGCCGCCGAAGCGGCTGACCAGGCCTTCCAGGGCCATCACCTGATCGGCGGTGAGCTGCATGCGGCCCGTGTCCAGCACCAGGGCGGGGCATTCGCGCAGGCTGGGGTCACCCGCCAGCATCCGTTCCAAGGTGGTGCACAAGGTGGGGAAGTCCAGGTCGCCGGCCAGGGAGACGATCACCTCGTCCCCGGCTCTGATCACCTGCGGCGATCCCTTCACCGCGGCCCCCCCTTCCAAACCGGCGCTGACCGCTCCTTCGCCCCGGGGGGGACAAGTCCTGCCGCGAACGGTGTCGCAGCGCCCCGGCCGGCCGGCGCAAAGTTCGGCACGAGGCGGCACCGGCGCCGGTGGGTGTCGCCGGCCGGTTGGACCCGGGCCGGCCGGGAACCGGCGGCGACCCCGGCCGGCGACCCCCGGGGAACCCGGGAGCAGCCACGGGGCCCTCCTCCCGGTGCGGGCGAAGCCGGCACCGGGAAGGCGGCTGGGGCCGGCGGCCCCACCCCTGGCCCCCGTCCCGGGACCTCAATCGGCGGGGGCCGGCGGTCCGGCCCCTGGCCCCCATCCCGGGGCCTCAGGCGGCCGGGGCCGGCGCCCCCGCCCCTGGCCTCCATCCCGGGGCGTCAATCGGCGGGGACCACCGTCGCCCCCCGGGCCGCGTCCTGGTGCGCCTCCTGGGCCGCCTCGGTGGCGTTTGCCGGGAGGCCGTAGCGGCCCGCGAAGTAGGCATCCAGCATGGCCCGGGCCACCGGGCCGGCGGCCAGGGCCCCACCGCCGCCGGCATGGACCACCACGGCCACGGCGATCTCGGGCTGCTCGCCCTTCCCGGCCGGCGCGAAGGCGACGAACCAGCCGTCGTTCTCCGACTCGGGCAGGCGCTCCCCGACTTCGGCGGTCCCCGTCTTGCCCCCGGCCACGTAGGGCGCGTCGCGGAAGACGCCGTAGGCCGTCCCGTACCAGCCGCCGTTGTCCTGGGTCACCGTCACCATGGCCTCCCGCACCCGCTCCAGGTAGGCGGAAGGGATGTCCACGGTGTTCAGGGGATCGGGCTGGGCCTCCCAGAGGACCCGCCCGGTCTGGGGGTCGCGGATCTCCTGGACCAGGTAGGGCCGGTAGCGCGTGCCCCCGTTGGCCAGGGTGGCGATGTACAGGGCCATCTGCAGGGGCGTGAAGGCGTGGTAGCCCTGGCCGATGGCCGCATTTAACGTGTGGCCGCCGTACCAGGTGGGATCTTCGGGTTCCAACCGCGCCTTGGTCTCCGGCGACCCCAGGGTACCCGCCTTATCATCCGGCAGGTCCCGGAGGCCCGTGGGCTGCCCCAGGCCGAACTGGGTCGCCACGTCGACGATGGCCTCGATGCCCGCCCGCTGGCCCGCCTGGTAGAAGTACACGTTGCACGACCGGCCGATGGCCTTGTCGAAGTCGACGCGGCCGTGGGCCTGCCAGTCGCGGTATTCATGCCCGGCGTACAGGTATTCGCCGCTGCAGTACACCGAGCCTGGCAGCACCCCCCGCACCATGGCCGCCAGGGCCGTGATGGGCTTGAAGGTCGACCCCGGCGGCCGGGGATAGAGGGCCAGGTTCAGCAACGGGCCCAGCACCGGGCGGCCCCGGTACTCCTTGTGCCAGTTGATCTGCTCGTAGATCCGGCGGTTAACCTCAGCGTAGCGCGGGTCGCTCGGTTCCATGAACGCCTGCCGCGCGTAGTCGTTGGGGTCGAAGGTGGGGTAGGAGGCCATGGCCAGGATGGCCCCGGTGCGCACGTCCACGGCGACGGCGGCGCCGTTGCGCGCCGGGCAGGGGCAGGGATTCACCTGCAGCTCCCGCAGTTCCTGGATCCGCCGGGCCAGGGCTTCTTCCGCCGCCTTCTGGACCCGGGCATCCAGGGTGAGGACCAATGTGTTGCCCGGCCGGGGCGGCACCGCATACCGCTCGGCATCGCCGCCCAGCAGCAGGTGGCGGGACTCGTCGCTCAGGGGGCGGCCCCGGGCGTCCACCTCCACCAGGCGCTGGCCGTCGACGCCCGTCAACCCCTGCAGAGTGCGGCCGTCAGGCAGTTGGACGGGGCCGTTGTAGGTGGCCTCGATGCCGCTCTCCCCGACCAGCTGCCACGGCCGCTTCCCTTCCCGCACGTAGCCCAGCACGTGGGCGGCCAGGGTGCCACCGGGATAGGTCCTCAGGGGCTGGGGTTCGACCAGCACCCCCGGCAGCCGGTCCCGGTTCTCCGCCAGGGCGGTGATCTCCGCCGGCGTCAGCTCCGCCTTGAGGCGCACGGGGATCTCGGGCACGGGCCGCACCCGCAGCTGCGCCTCCGCCTCGGTGATGGCCTCCACGGGGATGCCCAGGATCCGGCTCAGCAGCTGGCGCGCCGCGGGGTCGAGCCCCTCCCGGGTGTAGACGAGATAGGCCGAATAGGCTGGCACGGAGGTGGCCAGCACCTGGCCCCGGCGGTCCAGGATCTGGCCCCGGGGCGCCGGGACGTAGACCTTGCGCAGCCGCTGGCCGGCGGCGTACTCGCTGAGTTCGTCCCCCATGACCACCTGCAGCATGTACAGGCGGCCCAGGAGGATCACCGTCCACAGCACCAGGAGCCCCATCAGGATGTTGCGCCGGCGCAGGCGCTGCCGGCGGGCCAGTTCCTCCGGGTTCATGGCCATCCTCCCCGCCAGCCGCCCGGGATCTCCGCCTCCCGGGCCTCCCGTTCCCGCCGCTCGATGCCCAGGACGAACCGGAACAGCAGGGGCGCGACGACCGCCGCCGCCACCAGCTCCGGGACCAGGGACCGCCACCACCCGGCCACGTCCTGCACCGTCACCGGCAGGCCCGCGGCCGCAGCCACCAGGAGCCCGCGGGCGGTCTCAGCCAGGCCCGTGAAGGCCACCCCCAGAGCCGGCGAGAGGCCGGGGACGTCGCGGTAGAGGCTCTCCCCGGCCTTGCCCGCCCCCCAGCCCGCCGCCGCACCCAGCAGGGTCCAGGAGCCGACCAGCCGGCCTGTCCAGAGATCGAGCCAGAGGCCGGCCACCGCCCCGACGGCGATCCCCTGCCGGGGGCCGTAGACCAGGCCCGTCGCGGCGGCCAGCAAGAGGGGCAGGTGCAGCCGGGGCAGGCCCGCCGCCGGCACCAGGGTGACCTCCAGCCACAGCGCCAGGAGGCCGAGCAGGGCCCAGCGCAGGGGCCGCCTCATGGCGTCCCCCTCCCCGCCGCGGCCCCTTGGGCCGCCGCTGCCGCGGGGCCCGGGGGCATGCCCCAAGCCTCACCGGCCGTGCCGTCCCCGCCCGCCGCACCCGCCGGCTCCTCGCCGCCGGTCAGGCGACCGGCGCTCCCGGACGTCCCGTCGTCCGAAGCCGTCCCGCTGCCCGGGGCCAGCCCGCCTGCCCGGCCCGCCCCGGCTGACCCGCCGCCCTGACGGGCGTCTTGCCCTCCCGACGGCGGCGCGCCCGCCGGGTTTCCGGAAGGCTCACCGGTGCCCCCTGCGGCACCCGCCGTGCCGGCCCCCGGCGCCTGCGCGCCAGTCCCGGCCGCCGGGGTCCCCGCCTCACCCGCCGGGCCACCGCCCGGCGCCGCGGCCGTCCCGCCGCCCACGGGCGCCAGCCCCTTGCGGGCGGGTTCCAGCAGCAGCACCGCGGCCAGCCGGTTCAGGGGCGCGCTGGGTTCCACCGTCACCTGGATGCCCAGGCCCGTGGGATCCCGGCCCACGGAGGTCACCGTACCGATGGGAAGCCCCGGCGGGAAGACCGGGCCCAGCCCGGAGGTCACCACGTCGTCGCCCACCCGGACGTCGGCGTTGGCGGCGAAGAGGGTCATCACCAGCTGGGGCAGGTCCCCGCCCCGCCCGTAGACCACACCCGCCTCGCCGCTGCGACCGATCAGGGCGCCGACGCCGCTTTCGGGGTCGGTGATCAAGAGGACCCGGGCGCTGTGGGGCGTCACCGCCACCACCCGGCCCACCACGCCGCCGGGCACCACGGCCACCATGTCGGGCTGGACGCCGTCGGCCGAGCCCTGGTCCAGGGTGATCTCCTGATACCAGCGGTCCGGCGTGCGCCCCGTGACCCGGGCCGCCAGGACCGCGTCGGGCCGGGCCTGCTTGAGGCCCAGCAGTTCCTCCAGCTGGCGGTTCTCCCGCTCCAGCTGGCGCACCTGGGCCTCCACACCCCGCAGGCGCTCCAGTTCCTCCCGCAGCTGCTGGTTCTCCGCCTCCAGCCGGGTCAGGGTGGCCACGGTCCGCCCGATCTCCCCGGCCCCCCGGGCCATGCGCGCCGCAACGCCGCTAAGGGGCGCCAGCACCTCCTGCAGCGCCCCTTCCAGCAAGGTCGGCCGTGGCCGCAGGTTACGGGTGGCCGCCATCACGCCCCCCGCCAGGGCCAGCACCAGGACCACGGCCAGCAGCCTGCGGAGCCACGGCACCATCGCCATCGACGCCTCCCTTCGCCCTCAGCCGGACGAACCGGCCTCAGGCCAGGCGGCGCGAGGTTGCCAGGCTCCGCTGGACGTTGTCGATCACATCCAGGTACTTGCCCGCACCGAGAGCCACCGACAGCAGGGGGTCTTCGGCGATGTGCACGGGCATGCCCGTCTCCTCGGCCACCCGGCGATCCAGGCCGCGCAACAGCGAACCGCCGCCGGTCATCACGATGCCGCGGTCCATGATGTCCGACGCCAGCTCGGGCGGCGTGCGCTCCAGCGTGACCTTGATGGCGTCGACGATGGCCGCCACCGTCTCCGAGAGGGCCTCGCGGATCTCCGCCGCCGTCACCTCGATGGTCTTGGGCAGGCCGGTGACCAGGTCGCGGCCGCGGATCTCCACCGAGCCCTCGTCGTCCATGGGATACGCCGAGCCGATGGCGATCTTCACTTCCTCGGCGGTCCGCTCGCCGATCAGCAGGTTGTAGTTGCGCTTGACGTAGTTGACGATGGCCTCATCCATCTCGTCGCCGGCGATCCGGATCGACCGGTGGGTGACGATGCCCCCCAGGGAGATGATGGCCACCTCCGTCGTCCCGCCGCCGATGTCGACGATCATGTTGCCGGTGGGCTCGTGGACCGGCAGGCCGGCCCCGATGGCCGCCGCCATCGGCTCCTCGATGGGATAGGCCTTGCGCGCCCCCGCCTGCTCGGTGGCGTCCACCACGGCCCGCTTCTCCACCTCGGTGACGCCGGACGGCAGGCAGATCACCACCCGCGGCCGCACCAGGGACCGGCCGCGCAGGGCCTTGCCGATGAAGTGGCGCAGCATGGCCTGGGTGATCTCGAAATCGGCGATGACGCCGTCCTTCATCGGCCGGACGGCGATGATGTTGCCGGGCGTGCGGCCGATCATGCGCTTGGCCTCTTCGCCCACCGCCAGCACCTGCTTGGTCTCCGCCTGGACGGCCACCACCGAGGGCTCCTGGATCACGATGCCCCGGCCGCGGACGTACACCAGCGTGTTGGCCGTCCCCAGGTCGATGCCCATGTCGCGCGAGAAGTAACGGTATACCGATTCCAGCACCACCAACGCCCCCTGACCGTGCCGCCTTCCGGCCTCGTTCTTCCGACCCGGGCGGTTCCCCGGGCCCTGCCTGCTGCGGCGCCTAGCCGTCTGCCGTCCAGACCAGGCCCGCCTCCCGCATGCTCACGTACCGCTGGTTGCCGATGATCACGTGGTCCAGCACGTCGATCCCCATGATGCGGCCGGCTTCCACCAGCCGGCGGGTCACCTGGACGTCTTCCGGGCTCGGCGTGGGATCGCCGCTGGGGTGGTTGTGCACCAGCACCAGCGCCGCAGCCCCGCGGCGCACGGCGGCACGGAAGACCTCCCGCGGGTGCACCATGGCCCCGTTCAGCGTACCGATGGAGATCAAGTCCACACCTAGTACATAGTGTTTCGTGTTTAACTGAACCAGATAAAAATGTTCCCTATCCAGGTCTTTCATACCGGCCATCAGCAGCCGGCTAACGTCTTCGGGGCACCGTACCCGCGGACGAACCGGCCGCGCCGTGGCCAGCCGCCGGCCCAGCTCCACCGCGGCCGCGATCTGGGCCGCGCGGGCCGGCCCGATGCCCGGGATCTGGCAGAGTTCTTCAGCCCGGGCCGATGCCAGCCACTGGAGGGCATCCCACTCCCCCAACGCCTCCGGGGGCTCCGGATCGCCCCCCGTCCCCCCGCCGGCGGCCACCGCCGTGGAGGTGGACCCGTCGGCCACCGCGCTGCCGCCCCGCCCCGCCGCGATCGCCACCCGGCCGCCGGCGCCCCGGAGCCGGGCGGGCTCGGCGCCAGCCCGCGGCGCGAGGCCGGACGGGCCGCGGGCCCCGTAGGCCAGCACCCTGCGGGCCAGGTCCAGGGCCGAGTCGCCCCGGCCCGTCCCCGAACCGATGAGGATGGCCAGGAGGTCGACGGTGCTCAGGGTCGAGGCGCCACCCGCCAGGAGACGCTCCCGCGGGCGGTCCGACGGGGGCAGGTCCTTGACCCGCAGGGAGGAGGTCCGCCGCGGCGCCCTCATCGCCCGGCAGCCCCCGGATCCCGGCCGGTCCGGACCGGGGCGCGCCCCAGCACCTGCACGTCGAAGAGGGAGAGAAGATCGGCCAGCAGGGCCAGGGGCAAGCCAACGACGTTAAAGTAGCACCCCTCGATGCGGGGGACAAGGGTGGCGCCGATGCCCTGGATCGCATAGGCCCCCGCCTTGTCCATGGGCTCGCCGGTGGCCACGTAGGCGTCGATCTCCGCCGGGGTGAGGGGCCGGATCCACACCCGGGTGAGCCGGCTCCCCGTGGCCGCCCGGCCGCTCCTGCCGTCGACCACGGCCACGCCCGAGGCCACCCGGTGCTCGCGCCCCGCCAGCATCGCCAGCATGGCCCGGGCCTCGTCCGCATCCCGCGGCTTCCCCAGCAGCCGGCCGTCCAGCTCGACCACGGTGTCGGCCCCGATGACCAGGGCGCCGGGGTGGCGGCGCGCCACGTCCCGGGCCTTGCGCAACGCCTGGCGCAGGGCCCAGTCCTCCGGGTCGATCCGGCCGGGCGGGGCCTCCGGCAGGGGTTCCTCGGCCCGGGACGGATCCTGGACGAAGGGCAGCCCCAGCATGGCCAGGAGCTGCACGCGCCGCGGCGACGATGAGGCCAGCACCAGCTCCCGCCCCGTCCCCGCCCCGTTCACCGTCCTTCCCTCCCGGTGACCGCCCGCGCCCGCCCGGGGGACCGGCGGGATCCTACCGCTGGCGCCGCAGCCACGCCAGGGCGATCAGGATCCCCAGCAAGCCGCCGGCCGTCACCTCGAGGCGCAGGCCGAAGGTCAGGGCCCCCAGGTAGGGCACGGCCAGGGTGAAGGGCTCCAGCGATGGGCCCAGGCCTTGGGTCAGCCAGGGCAGCCACGCCGCCGCCCACTGGCGGGCCACCAGATTGCCCAGGGCATTGCCCACCAGCACCGCCGCGATCAGGCGCCATCCTCCGCCGTTCCGTCGCATGACCTCCCGTCCTTTCCCGGACGGTCCCTCTCTTCGGTACCGGCACGCCGTTGCCTCCCTCGTGTCGAAAAGTGATGTCGATCGCCATTATCTTGCGCTGTACCATTATTTTACATCCCGCCGGCTCGCCGTCCCAGCCCCTCAATGCAGGACGGGCGGCCTTTGCCGCCCGTCCTGCGTGCCGCTCTGACCGTGCCCGTACCCGTTCGGACCGTGCCCGCGCTGGCTGGCGCCGTGGCCGCTCCGGCTGGCGCTGCACCTCGTCGCCGGACCCCGCGGCCGGCCGTGCCCCACCCTCAGCCCAGTTCCTCCAGCCGGCGCCGCAGCAGGTCGAGGCGCGCCGCCAGGTCCCGCTCCCGCTGCCGCTCCTGCTCGACCACCTCGGCAGGGGCCCGGGTGACGAAGCCCTCGTTCCGCAGCTTGGCGCGCACCCGCTCCAGGGCCGCCTCGGCCTCCGCCTGCTCCCGGGCCAGGCGCCGCCGCTCCGCCTCCAGGTCGATCAGGCCCGCCAGGGGCATGTAGGCGACGATGCCCGGTCCCACGTAGGCCGCCGCCTGGGCGGGCCGCTGGCCGCTGCCCGTGGCGATCTCCAGCCGGTCGACCCCGGCCAGCCGCCGGATCGCCTCGGCCTGCTCGGCGAAGGCCTCGGCCTGGGCCGGTTCGTCCGCGTAGATCAGCACGTGGGCCTTGCGGCCCGGCGGCACCCGGAACTCCGCCCGGATGCTGCGCAGGCCGTGGATCGTGTCGATCACCCGCTGGAAGCGGGCGATCCGCTCGTCGTCGGCGGCCGTCGTCCCGGCCGGGCGCGCCTCCCCGGCCCGCGGCCAGGCCGCCAGGGCCAGGGTCGCCGGAGCGCCGGCCGGCCGCGGCAGCCGCTGCCAGATGGTCTCGCTGATGAAGGGCATGAAGGGGTGGAGCAGGCGCAGGGTCTGCTCCAGCACCTGCCACAGGGTGTACTGGGCGGCGTAGCGATCGCCCGCCGCATCCGCCGCCGCGGGAGCACCGGCAGTTGCCGCGGGCGCCGCCCCGGCTGCCGGTTCGTCCGCCACGCCGCCCACGCCGCCGGCCTGGTGCGCCCCCTGGGCGCCGGAGCCCGGCGCGGCCTGGCCGGCGAGGGCCAGGCGCGGCTTCACCAGCTCGATGTACCAGTCGCAGAACTCGTCCCAGATGAAGTTGTACAGGGTCCGGGCCGCCTCACCCAGCTCGAAGGACTCCAGCAGCCGCTGGACGTCGGCCGTCGCCGCGTCCAGGCGGGCCAGGATCCAGCGGTCGGCGGCATTGTCCCGCCGGGGCTCGCCCCGCGCCGGATCGAAGTCCTGCAGGTTCATCAGGACGAACCGGGCCGCGTTCCACAGCTTGTTGGCGAAGTTGCGGCTGGCCTCCGCCCGGTCCCAGGAGAAGCGGGCGTCGTTGCCCGGGGCCAGGCCGGTCACCAGGGTGAAGCGCAGGGCGTCGGCGCCGTACTTGTCGATCACCTCCAGGGGATCGACCACGTTGCCGCGGGACTTGGACATCTTCTGCCCCTGGGCGTCGCGCACCAGGCCGTGGAGCAGGACCGTGCGGAAGGGCACGTCGCCCATGAACTCCAGGCCCATGAACATCATCCGGGCGACCCAGAAGAACAGGATGTCGTAGCCCGTGACCAGCACCGAGGTGGGGTAGAACCGGCGCAGGTCCGGGCTGTCCCGGTCGGGCCAGCCCAGGGTCGAGAAGGGCCAGAGGGCCGAGCTGAACCAGGTGTCCAGCACGTCCTCGTCCTGCTTCAGCGACCGGCTGCCGCAGCGGGGGCAGCGCTCGGGATCCTCCCGCGCCACCACCGTCTCGCCGCAGTCCTGGCAGTACCAGGCGGGGATGCGGTGGCCCCACCAGATCTGGCGGGAGATGCACCAGTCGCGGATGTTCTCCAGCCAGTGCAGGTAGACCCGGGTGAAGCGCTCCGGCACGATGCGGGTGCGGCCGCTGCGCACCGCCTCCATGGCCGGTTCCGCCAGGGGCTTCATGCGCACGAACCACTGGCGGGAGATCAGGGGTTCGATGACGGTGCCGCAGCGGTAGCAGACGCCCACGTTGTGCCGGTGGGCCTCCACCTTGACCAGGTGGCCCCCCTCCTCCAGGTCGGCCACCACCCGGCGCCGGGCTTCCTGGCGGTCCAGGCCGGCGTAGCGCGGCCCCGCGGCGTCCGTCATCCGGCCGTCGAAGCCGATCACCTGGACCTGCTCCAGGCCGTGGCGGCGCCCCATCTCGAAGTCGTTGGGGTCGTGGGCCGGGGTCACCTTGACGGCGCCGGTGCCGAAATCGGGGTCCACGTAGGGGTCGGCGATGATGGGGATCTCCCGCCCCACCAGGGGCAGCCGCACCCGCTTGCCCACCAGGTGCCGGTAGCGCTCGTCCTCGGGGTGGACGGCCACGGCGGTGTCGCCCAGCATGGTCTCCGGGCGGGTGGTGGCCACCTCCACGGCGCCCTCGCCGTCGACCAGCGGGTAGCGCAGGTGGTAGAGCCGGCCCTCCCGTTCCTCGTGCTCCACCTCGATGTCGGCCAGGGCCGTGTGGCACTCGGGGCACCAGTTGACCAGGTAGTCGCCGCGGTAGATCAGGCCCTTCTCGTAGAGCCGGACGAACACCTCGCGCACGGCCCGGCTGCAGCCCTCGTCCATGGTGAAGCGCAGCCGGTCCCAGTCCACCGAGGCGCCCAGGCGGCGCAGCTGGCCCAGGATGTTCGCCTCGTACTGGTTCTTCCACGCCCAGACCCGCTCCAGGAACTTCTCCC
>DATCLH010000163.1:0-8013 GCA_036564035.1 Thermaerobacter sp. | reverse complement strand
CTCCCCCCACAGCCCGCTGGCTGGCTCCCCCGACCGCGTGGTCCTCGGTCCTCGTGATGGCCGCCGGCGCCACCGTCGCCTTCCCCTGGCTCTCGACGCTTGCGCCGCCCCAGCTCCCGGCAGCCCAAACGGGGTGAACGTGCCGGCTAAGGACCGGCAGCTGCACCAGAGCGCGCCGCTTGCCGGCCTCGCACGGTATTCCCCTCGCCCCCGCCGGCTCGATGCGGGGCGTGTCCGGCCTATGCAGCATCGCGGCTCCATCCCGCCCAGCACCTGTGCATCCTCCGTCCTTTCCCACCGACCGCAAAAGAGGCCCTTGACGTATCAATAATCGTTGATCTATACTGCTCCTGCATGCATCAATATCCTTTGATGGGAGGTGCGGCCATGGCCGGGGCGGCGCCCGCGAGCGCGACAGGCACGTCGGAACCGGAGGAGGCACTGGCCGCCCTCGGGCGGGCCCTATCCGACCCGGCCCGGGTGCGGATCCTGGCACTGCTGGCCGAGGGACGATCGTGCTGTGCGGGGATGGCCCGTGCGTCCGACGACGCCCCCGGCGCCGACGCTGTCTGCGTCTGCGAGCTGCAGGCGGTCCTGGGGATGCGCCAGTCCCTGGTCTCCTACCACCTGCGGCTGCTGCGCGAGGCCGGGCTGGTGCGCGAGGAGCGCCGTGGCCGCTGGTCGTTCTACCGCCTCGACCGCGCCGCCGTTGCCTCTCTGGCGGCGACGCTGGCAAAGCTGGCCGGAGGGGCTTCGGCTGAGGCGGTAAGATCCGCTCCGGCTAGATCGGCCCCGGCGGCTGAGAGAAGGGGGGTGGCGGAGATGGCCTGCGCGGACAAGGACCCGACACGGCGGCCGGAGGGCGGTTTCATGCAGCCGGCGGCCGACTCGGGTTGCTGTGGCGAGACGGGGTGCTGCGGCGACGTCGGCAGTGGCGACGAGGCGAGCACCTGCTGCGGCGGGCCGCCGGCGGAGCCGGCGTGCTGCGGCGGCTGCTGTTGAGCGCTGGCAGGAGGTAAGGGAGGCGGGGGTGATCGGCGTGCACAGCGGGCCGGTGGAGACGGAAGCGGGACGGGCCGTCGCCGGGGTGGCGGCTCGGGCCTTGCGGGCAGCGGTCGAGACCCTCTCCGGCCCGGCATTTGGCGGCCGTGCGGTGGGCTCGCCGGGACAGGAACGCGCCCGGCGCTGGCTGTCGGCGCGGCTGCGGGAGACGGGCCTACAGGTACACGAGGTGGCCTTTCCCCTCACGGTCTGGAGGGCCGCCGCGCCGGCCGAGGCCCGCTGGCTGCCTCCCGGCGCCCCGCCCCAGCCCCTGCGCCGGTGGGGGGACTTCGCCGTGCACCCGCGCAGCGCCCCCGCCCCCACTCCCCTGCGGGGCCCGGTCGTGCCATGGGATGGCCGTGTGCCGGTCCGCGGCGCCTGGGTCCTGCTGGCGCGCGGCGGGCCGGCCCCGGCCGAGGTTCTGCCGAAGCTCCGGTCCGCTGCGGCTCTGGGCCTCCTTGTGCCCCAGGTGGCGGACGCCGGCGGCCTGGTCAAGGTACTCCCTTCCTCTGCCCCGTGGCCCCTGCCGGTGCTGCGGGTGCGGGCGGAGGTGGCGGAGCGGTTGCCGGGCAACGAACTGGAGGCGGTCATCCCGGAGGCCACCGCCGTCGAAGCCATCGGGGTCAATCTGCTGGCCGACCTGCCAGGCGGCGGCGGACATCGGATCCTGGTCGGAGCCCATTACGATGGGGTGGGCGACGACCCTGACGGCACCCGCTTTCCAGGCGCCGCCGACAACGCCTCGGGGGTGGCCGTGGTCCTGGAGGTCGCCCGCGTGCTAGCCCGGACGAGACCGCCGGGGGGACTGGACGTGACCTTTGCCCTTTTCGACGCGGAGGAGCTGGGCGCCCGGGGCAGCGCCCACCTAGCCCGGACACTGGCGGCAGGGTCGGCTGAGGCAGCGCAGCTCTCCGGGGTGATCGTCATAGACCATGTGGCGCGCTGGCGGGGCGCGGTGTGGGTGGAGATGGGCCCCGGGTCCGATGCCCTGCGTGCGGCCCTGGACCGGGCCGGGCGAAAGCTGGGCATCCCCCTGCGCGAGGGCCCCGTGGCCTCCGACAACAGGCCCCTCGCCGCGGCCGGCATCCCCGCCGCCGGCCTGGCGACGGGCGGCGAGCGGGCGCACCGGATGAACGACGTGCCTGACGCCGTGGACACCGGCCCCATGGTCCAGGTGGCCCGTCTCGTCCTGGGGGCGCTGTGGTACCTAGCCGCCGCATTGCAAGGGATGTGATTCGCATCTTCACCTGCCTAGCGTACGAGGGGCAGGCTGCTTCCTACCTCCGGGGTCCCCAACAATGCCGACGGCCTGCAGGACTTGCTCGCCGCGATCCGGCGTCGAGAACCGGACCCAGCACAGGTGCACGTGGCCATCGACGGCTCGGGGCAGGGGCCCTTCGGTACTTGATTCTAGAGGGCGTGTCATAACCGGAACCGAGCTATCCCCTACGCAGGTGCCCCCGCGCCATCGCGCAGAACCTCGGCACCATGCGCTCGATCACGCGCAGGATCCCCTCCGGCGTGTCCATGGGCGGCCTCCGCTCGGCGGCAAGCTCCGTCAGTACCTCGGCGATCCGCTCAGGCGCGCCGCCACCGCCGCCGCGAGCACGTGTCGGTCCGTCGGGTCGTTGGTCATGGCAGGGACGAGGCGATCATACGCCTTGCGCGGCACCCTCATCGTACAGCCCGAGCGCCTCCGAAGCGCGGCGCAGCTCCCTGAGCGTCTCCCTACGGCGACGGTCGCGCAGCTGCTTGTAGGCCAGCACGTCCCGCAGGTAGATGCGACGGTGCGTGCCCACCTTGTGGTAGGAGATCTTCCCTTCTTCCAGCAGGCGGACCAGGTACGGACGGGACACCTGGAGCAGGTCGGCGGCCTGCTGAGTGGCTATATAAACGTAACCCCCTATTGGCGTACCCGGCTACCCGAGGCCGCGGCCGGACAGCCGCAGGAAGGGGTTCGTCCTCCGCTCGGTGCCGATCCGCGTGGCCGGGCCGTGCCCCGGCAGGACCCGGGTCTCGTCGGGAAGAACCAGAAGCTCCCGCCGGATGCTGTCGAGCAGGGTCTCCATGTCCCCGCCCGGCAGGTCGGTCCGCCCGATCCCCCCGGCAAACAGGGTGTCGCCCGCCAGCACGAGCCCCTCTGCCCGGCCGCGGCCCACGTAGACCACGTGCCCCGGGCTGTGGCCGGGGGTGAACCGCACCTCCAGCTGGATGTCCCCGAACCGCAGGCGTTCGCCGCCTTCCAGCAGGTGATCGGCGGGCGGGGCCACCACGGGCTCGAGCCAGGCCGACAGGTTGAGCGCCGGGTCGCCGAGCCACGCCGCCTCGTTCCGGTGGATCCACACCGGCGCGCCGGTCGCCGCCTTCAGGGTCTCCAGCCCGCCGATGTGGTCGAAGTGGGCGTGGGTCAGCAGCACCGCCTCGACCCGGTACCCCTGGGCCGCGGCCAGCATGGGCTCGGGATCGTGGGGCGCATCGACCATCACGGCCACCCGGGCGGCCTCATCCAGCAACACGTAGCCGTTGGCCTGGACGGGCCCCAGGGGAAAGGTCAGGACCCGCAGGTTTCCTTCCATCACGCGGTCGCCTCCCTGCCGGGCGGCCCGCCGTCGCGGGAGCGGGGGCCGGCGGCGCTGCCCGCCGGGACGCCGGCCGGCCCCGGATGGGGCCCGCCGCCCCTGGCCGGATCCGCCGGGGGGACGGGCCGCGCGCCGTCGCCGGCCGGGTCCTCCTCCCCGCCGGCCCATGCCTCCAGCCAGCCCGCGCCGGGCGCCCACTCCAGGCGCCGGCCCAGGACCCGGGCCAGTTCCTCCGCGGCGACCCGAGCCACCTGGGCCAGATCCGGCGCCCGCCCCAGCAACCGGGCCATGGAGGTGACGCCCCGGTCGGTGATGCCGCAGGGGATGATCCCGCCAAAGTAGCTCAGGTCCGGGTCCACGTTGAGGGCAAAGCCGTGCCAGGTGATGCCGCGGCTCACCCGGATGCCGATGGCGGCGATCTTCTCCCGCCCCACCCATACGCCGACCAGGCCCTCTTCCCGGTGGGCGGCGATGCCGAAGCGGGCCAGGGTGGCCACCAGGGCGTCCTCCAGGCCGTGGACGTAGCGCTTGAGGCCGCCCGGCAGCCCCTTCAGGTCGACGATGCCGTAGCCCACCAGCTGCCCCGGCCCGTGATAGGTCACCTTGCCGCCCCGGTCGATGTGGAAGACCTCCACGCCCCGCTGCCGGCGCAGGGCGGGGCTGAGCAGGATCTCCTCGTCCCGGCCGCTGCGGCCCACCGTGTAGACCGGCGGGTGTTGCAACAGGAGGAACAGGTCGGGCAGCCGGCCCGCGCCCCGGGCCCGCGCCAGCCGCTCCTGGAGCCGCCAGGCGGGTTCGTAGGGCGTCAGCCCCGGCAGCCAGGTGACCCGCAGCGGGGGCGCGCCAGGATCGGCCGCAGCGGCGGCCGTCCCGGGATCCGGGCGGTCCGGCAAACCCGGGCGGGGCACGGATGCCGGCGGCGCCCCGGGTCCCGATGCCGAGGCCGCCCCCGCCGTCCCGGCAAATCCCGCCCTTCCGCCGTGCCCGCCGGTCATGGCCGGGGGGCACCTCCGGCCGCGGCCGGCGCCGGGGCGGTGGCGGTCGCCGCTGCGGCCGCCGGTTCGTCCGCGGTCCCGGTGCCCTCGCGCCGCCGGGCCCGATCCGCCTGCTCGTGGGCGTGGTAGGAACTGCGCACCAGCGGGCCCGACTCCACGTGGGAGAAGCCGAGCTCGAGCCCGATCCGCTTCAGCTCGGCGAACTCGTCGGGGTGGTAGTACTTCTCCACGGGCAGGTGGACGGGTTCCCGGGTCGGCCGCAGGTACTGGCCGATGGTAACGATGTCCACCTGATGGGCGCGCAGGTCGCGCAAGGTCTCCAGGATCTCGTCCCAGGTCTCCCCGAGCCCCAGCATCAACCCCGACTTGGTCTTGATGTGGGGGGCGCGGCGCTTCGATTCCGCCAGCAGCGCCAGGGACCGGTCGTACTTGGCCCGCGAGCGGACCCGGTCCGACAGCCGCCGGACCGTCTCCACGTTGTGGTTCAGGATGTCGGGCCCGGCGTCCAGCACCACCTGCAGGGCGTCCCAGTCCCCGTTGAAGTCGGGGATCAGCACCTCCACGGCGGTGTCGGGGCAGCGGCGGCGGATGGCCCGGATGGTCTCGGCGAAGACCGCCGCACCCCCGTCCCGGAGGTCGTCCCGGGCCACCGAGGTGACGACCACGTGCTGGAGACCCAGCCGGCTCACCGCGTCGGCCACCCGCTCCGGTTCGGCCCAGTCCAGCTCCGTGGGCCGGCCCGTGGTCACCGCGCAGAACCGGCAGGCCCGGGTGCAGATGTTCCCCAGGATCATGAAGGTGGCCGTCAGGTTCTCGAAGCACTCGTAGATGTTGGGGCAGCGGGCTTCCTCGCAGACGGTGTGGAGGCTCATGCCCCGCAAGAGTCGCTTCAGCCGGCTGTAGTTGGGGCCCTGGGCCAGGCGCACCTTGAGCCAGTCGGGATGGCGCCGGCCCGCGGGACCGGCGGCCGCCGGGTCCTCGGGCGCCGGGTGACGATCGAAGGCTTCCATGGGAGCGATCCCACCTTCACTGGCGTGGCGGGCCGCCGGAGACGCCCGGCGGCCTGCCAAGGGGGCCTTCGCCTTCGGGGGCCGGGTTCCTCCCGCGGCGCCCCTTCGCCAAGCGTAAGGGGGCCGGGACGAACCCGGCCCCCTTGGGCCCCACGATGGGCCCCACGACCGCTGCCGCGGCGGATCAGCCGCGGAAGGCGCCGCCGGTCTGCTCGTTGGCCGTGGCCGACTGCCACTTGGCGGAATAGTTCTCCGCCGGGTCGTAGCTCTGGGCGGTGGCGCCGTACTGGGCGTGGCTGCCCGCCCCGGCCGCACCGGCCTGGCCGTACTGGCCGTATTGCCCGTACTGGCCGGCCTGGTTCTGGAACGGGCCGCCGGCTTGGCCGTACTGCCCGTACTGACCCGCCTGGCTCTGGAACTGGCCGCTGGCCTGGCCATACTGCCCGTACTGACCCGCCTGGCCGTATTGACCCGCCTGGTTCTGGAACGACTGCCCGCCGGCCGCGGCCCCGTACTGGCCGTATTGGCCATACTGGCCGTACTGGCCAGCCTGGTTCTGGAAGGAGCCCCCCGCCTGGCCGTACTGCCCGTACTGGCCGGCCGCGCCGTAGCCGCCCATCGCGGCCTGGTTGCTCAGGCCGGCACCGCCGGCGGCATTCGCCTGGGTCTGGGACTGCCAGCGGGCGCTGTAGTTCTCGGCGGGGTCATAGCTCTGGGCGGTGGCGCCGTACTGGGCGTGGCTGCTCGGCCCGCCCGCGCCGGCCTGGCCATACTGGCCATATTGCCCGTACTGGCCGGCCTGGTTCTGGAACGGGCCGCCCGCCTGGCTGTACTGCCCGTACTGGCCGGCCTGCCCGAACTGTCCCGCCTGGTTCTGAAACGAACCGAAGGACGCGGCGGTGGACTGGCTATACTGCCCGCCGTACTGGCCGTACTGGCCCGCCTGGTTCTGGAACGCGCCCGCCTGGGCCCCGGCCTGGGCCCCGTACTGGCCGTAGGCGCCCGCCTGGCCGTACGGGCTCGCCTGGTTCTGGAACGAGCCGCCGGCCTGGCCATACTGCCCGTACTGGCCGGCCTGGTTCTGGAAGAACTGGCCACCGGCCTGCTGCCCGTACTGCCCCGCCTGGCCAGCCTGGTTCTGGAACTGCCCAAAGGCCTGGTTCCCCAGGCCCTGGCCGCCCGCCGGCGACTGCCACTGGGACGAGTACTGCTCTTGGGGCTGGTAGGACTGGGGCGTCGCGCCGTAGCGGGCGTGGCTCGGGCCACCAAAGGCGCTGGGTTCGTCCACGATGAATCCCCCCTGACCGCTAGCGGTTTCCAGGGACTAGAGTGCGGCGCCCCTTCGCTGCTATACCTACCAGATACCGCCAGACCCAGGGCCGGACCACCCGGCCTCCACCGGGACGATCGCCCGGGTCGCGCCATACAATGCCATGCAATGCGGTCCTCATCCTGCGGTCACGTCAGGAGGGAATGCCCGTGGTAGAAGTTCGGCCCATCCCCCTGCGGGGCGGGACGGCCATCGGCGTCAAGGTGGAACTCCCCAAGACCCGGCTGGTCGCCATCGCCACGCCGGCCGGCTACATCATGTGCGGCGCCCTTGACGTCCGCCTGCTGGACGATCTCCTTGGCGCCCGCCGCATCGTGGCCGGCCGCGCCCTGGGCGTGCGGGACTTCGACGACCTGCTCGACCGCCCCCTGGAGTCCGTCACCAGCACCGCCCGGGAGCTGGGCATCCACCCCGGCATGAAGGGCCGGGAGGCCCTGGAACGATTGCTGGCGACCGAGCCGGTTCCGGCCGCGCCGGGCGGCGGGGCCCAGAGCGACGGCAACCATGGCACGGCCCCGCTGGCGAAGTGAGCCCAGCGGGCGGGATTGGCAGCCGCTGCCGATCCCGGTGCCGCGCGGGAGACGGCGGCCGGAAGACGGCGACCGGGAGGCGGCGTGGGAGGCGGTCCCCACGCACGCATCGGGAGGGGTGGCGTGCGGGGCGGTCCCAACGCACGCACCGGGAGGCGGCGTGCAGGGCGGGTCCCCTCGCGCGCACCGGACGTGGTACGGCTCCGTGACCGGCACCGGCGCCGGGTGACGGAGTAACCCCCAGGACGGACAACGGCGGTGCGCCGCGGGGGCGCAGGGATTCGCGGGGCGCAGGGACATAATAGGGCGCCGGTGAGGGCGCCGGTGCCAATCGGCCGGCCAAGACCCCAGCGGGGCCGGTTCCTCCGCGGAGGAACCGGCCCCGCTTGCATGCGCCTTGCCGCTTGCCCCGGGTTGCCCGGCGGGCCCGCGCCTGGCCTGGAGTCTTGAGGACCTGCCTAGGGGCGCCGGGGCTCCCCGGCCGTCTCGCCCGCCCAGGCCTCCGCCGCGGGGGCGGCGAAGACGGGA
>DATCLH010000162.1:0-4231 GCA_036564035.1 Thermaerobacter sp. | reverse complement strand
GCTCCCACGTAGGGCACCAGGGTCACGTGGATGTACATGACCTCGTCGCGGCCGATGTCCCGGCGCAGCTGGCGGATGGCTTCCAGGTAGGGCAGGCCCTCGATGTCGCCCACGGTGCCGCCGATCTCGACGATCACCACGTCGGCGCCGCTGGTCTGCGCCACCGACAGGATGCGGCCCTTGATCTCGTTGGTGATGTGCGGGATCACCTGCACCGTGCCGCCGAGGAAGTCGCCGCGCCGCTCCTTCTCGATCACCGCCTGGTACACCTGGCCGGTGGTCACCGTGTGGGCGCGGGAGACGTTCTCGTCGATGAACCGCTCGTAGTGCCCCAAGTCCAGGTCCGTCTCGGCGCCGTCGTCGGTGACGAAGACCTCCCCGTGCTGCAGCGGGCTCATGGTCCCCGCGTCCACGTTGATATACGGGTCAATCTTCTGGATGGCCACCCGCAGGCCGCGGGCCTTGAGCAGGCGGCCCAGGGAGGCGGCGGTGATGCCCTTGCCCAGGGCGGAGACCACGCCTCCCGTGACGAAGATGAACTTGGCCATCGATCCCCCTCCGGATTGGCCGCTGGCCGCGGCGGCGGAACAGCGGGCGGCGGCCTGCAGGCGGCCGGCGGCCGGTTTCGTCCGGCGGGTGGCGGGCCGCGCCCACCGGTCACGACCCCGCCGGCGGCCCCCGCCGGCCCCGGTGCCGGCTCGCCGGGACGGCGCCGCTCACATCCGCTCGGGCGCCGTCACCCCCAGCAGACCCAGGGTGCGCGCCAGCACCCGGCGGGTGGCGTCCACCAGGGCCAGCCGCGCCCGGGCCACGGGCTCCTCCTCACCCAGCACGCGGCAGCGGGTGTAGAACTGGTGAAACAGGGTGGCCACGTCCTTGAGGTAATAGGTCAGCCGGTGGGGCTCCCGGGCCGCGGCCGCGGCCGCCACCTCCCCCGGCAGATCGAGCAGGCGCCGCGCCAGGTCCCGCTCCGCCGGATCGCCCAGCGGGCTCAGGTCCGCCGCCGGGTCGGGCCGCAGGCCCGCCTCGGCTTCGGCCTGGCGCAGGATCCCGCAGGCCCGGGCATGGGCGTACTGCACGTAGTAGACGGGGTTCTCGTTGGACCGCAGGTTGGCCAGGTCCAGGTCGAAGTCCAGGTGGGTGTCCGGCGACCGCATCAGGAAGAAGTACCGGGCGGCATCCACGTCCACCTCGTCCAGGAACTCCGCCATGGTCACCAGCTCGCCGCGGCGCTTGGACATCCGCACCGCCTGACCGCCCCGCACCAGGTGGACCATCTGGGTCAGCAGCACCTCGAACCAGCCGTCGGGCAGGCCCAGGGCCCGCAAAGCCGCCTCCATGGGCACCACGTGGCCGTGGTGGTCCTGCCCCCAGATGTCGATGGCCCGTTCGAAGCCCCGCTCCCACTTGGTCAGGTGGTAGGCGATGTCCACCAGGGTGTAGGTGTACTCGCCATCCCGCCGCACCAGCACCCGGTCCTTGTCGTCCCCCACGGCGGAGGAACGCAGCCAGACGGCCCCGTCCTGCTCGTACACCATCCCCCGCTGCCGCAGCCGCTCCAGCACCCGCTCGGGATACCCCTCGGCCCGCACCCGGCTCTCGGGGTACCACTGGTCGAACTCCACCCCGAACCGGGCCAGCTGGGTGCGCATCTGGGCCACCAGGGCCTCCACGGCGAAGCGGGCCATCCGCTCCCAGCGCTCGGCCTCGGGCCGGTCCAGCAGGCCGGGCCCTTCCGTCGCCAGCAGATCCCGGGCGATGTCGATCAGGTACTCGCCCGGGTAGCCGCCCTCGGGGATCTCGGCCTCCTGGCCCAGTTCCTGGCGCATCCGGGCTTCCACCGACTGGGCCAGCTTGCGGATCTGGTTGCCCGCGTCGTTGAGGTAGAACTCCTTCTCCACGCGGTAGCCTGCCGCCTCCAGGACCCGGGCCAGGGCGTCGCCCAGGGCGGCCGCCCGCGCATTGACCACCCCCAGCGGTCCCGTGGGGTTGGCGCTGACGAACTCCACCTGGACCCGCCGGCCTTCCCCGGCGCCGGTGGAGCCGAAGGCGTCGCCCGCCTCCAGGATGGCGCGCACGCCCTCCTTCCACCAGGCATCGGCCAGGTGAAAGTTGAGGAAGCCCGGGCCCGCCACCTCGACCCGGCGCAACCAGGCGCCGCCCGGCAGGTGGCGCTCCAGCGCCGCCGCCACCTCCCGGGGCGCCCGCCGGGCCCGCCCCGCCAGCACCAGGGCCGCATTGCTGGCGAAGTCGCCGTGGGCCGGATCGCGGGGCACCTCCACCTGCACCCCGCGCCACGCCTCGGTCCCGGGCGCCACCTCGGCGGGCAGGTCCCCCGCCGCCACCGCCGCCGCGGCGGCGGCCTCCAGGGCCTCCCGCACCCGTTGCCGGGCCGACGCGACGGGATCCACCGCCATTACCGCGCCACCTCCCCCGTGAAGGCCAGCAGGATTTCCCGGGCAATCTTGGCCGCCACGATCTCCGTCCGCCCGCTGGGATCCAGGGGCGGCGCCGTCTCCACCACGTCGGCCCCCACCACCCGGGCACCGGCCTGGGCCAATCGGTAGAGGGCCCGCTGGAGGGTGGCGAAGTCGGGCCCGCCCGGCTCGGGGGTCCCGGTCCCCGGCGCCACCGCCGGGTCCAGCACATCGATGTCCACCGTCAGATAGAGGGGCACGCCCCTGAGCGACCCCGCCAGCGCGCGGGCCAGCGCCTCGGCGCCCTCCTCCAGGTCCCGGAAGAACCGGCCCTCCCGGCGCGCCAGCTCGAACTCCTCCCGCAAGCCCGACCGGGGCCCCAGCTGCCACAGCCGCCCGGCGCCCAGCAGGTCCAGCACCCGGCGCATCACCGTGGCGTGGGAGTAGGGCTCGTCCAGGTACCGGTCACGCAGGTCCGTGTGGGCGTCCAGCTGGACGACCGCCAGATCGGGGTAGCGGTCCAGGGCGGCGTTGACCGCCGCCAGGGTGACCAGGTGCTCCCCTCCCAGGAGCAGGACCTGCTTGCCGTCGGCGTAGGGCCGGCGCAAAGCGGCCTCGATGCGGGCCAGGCTCTGGCCCAGATTGCCCAGGGGCAGGGCCACGTCGCCGGCGTCGTGCAGGGCCAGTTCCTCCAGATCGCGGTCCAGATCGGGGCTGTAGGTTTCCAGGGCGTAGGAGGCTTCACGGATCCGGGCGGGCCCCCAGCGGGTCCCCGCCCGGTAGCTGACGGTCAGTTCCAGCGGTGCGCCGGCCAGCACCCATTGGGCCTCTTCGTAGCCGGCTTCCGCCGCCATGAAGCGTCCCGGCCGTTCCCACAGGCCGGGCGTCCAGGATTCAGCCATCGCCGTCCTTCAGGACCCCTTCCCGTCGACGGCCGCGGGCCCGGCGGGCGCCCCCGCCGGCGCCGGTTCGACCAGCTCGGCCACGAAGGGCGGCAGGGCAAAGGCGGCGCGGTGCACCTCCGGGTTGTAGTACCGGGTCGCCAGGGCCGCCTCCTCCCAGGCCCCCTCCCGCGGCCGGCGCGGGTCGGTGCCCCGCGTGCCCACGCTGTAGGTCCAGAACCCGCCGGGATAGGTGGGCACCACGCCCCAGTACAGCCCGGCCACCGGGAACACCTGGCGCAAGGAGGCCTGGACCCGCCGGATCAGCTCGCGGTTGAAGAAAGGCGACTCCGACTGCTGGACGAAGATCCCGCCGGGCCGCAAGGCGCGGAAGACCGCCCGGTGGAAGTCCGACCCGAACAAGGCCACCGCCGGGCCCACCGGATCCGTCGAGTCGACGATGATGACGTCGTAGGCGTCGGGGTGCTCCTCCACGTGGCGGATACCGTCGGTGAAGAAGACCCGGGCCCGGGGATCGTCGAAGTTGTTCAGCGCGGGCAGGTGGCGGCGGGAGACCTCCACCACCCGCTGGTCGATCTCCGCCATGTGGGCCTCTTCCACCGTGGGATGCCGCAGGACCTCCCGGAGGACCCCGCCGTCGCCGCCGCCGATCACCAGGACCCGCCGCGGGTGGGGGTGGGCGAAGAGGGGCACGTGGGCCATCATCTCGTGGTAGGCGAACTCGTCCCGCTCGCTGGTCTGGATCACGTCGTCCAGCACCAGCATGCGGCCGAACTGCACGGTGTCGAGGACCATGATCTCCTGGTACGGGCTGCGCTCCTGGTGGAGCACCTGGCGCACCCGCACGGAGATCCGGAGATCGGCGGTCTGATCTTCCGTGAACCAGACTTGCACACCGGCCACCCCACTCTA
>DATCLH010000161.1:0-1586 GCA_036564035.1 Thermaerobacter sp. | reverse complement strand
GCGGCAGGACGTCCTCAGCCGGGTCTACGGGTGCCCGGTGCTGGTGGTGCCCCACCCCCAGCTGGGGGTCCCCCAGGTGGCCCTGCTGCCGGGCCAGCCGCCCGGCCCGGGCGCCGGCCGGTCACCAAGCCGCGGGTCCGGCGCCGCCCCCGCGGACGAACCGGCCGCGGCGGCCGGGGCCTAGGCCGAGGCCGGGTGGGGCCAGGGCCCAGGGAGGACGGGGGGCCGGGGCCCGGCGCGACGATGCGGGCCGGAGCCTCGGGATGGAGCGGGGCTTCCGGCGACCGGCGGCCGCCGGTCACCGGCCGCCGGCCGCCGGTCGCCGGTCGAGCCGGCCGCGCGGGGCCAGGGCATGGCAGCTGTCTATGCGCCACGCGGCGCGGGGTTCCGGGAGCGGCCTCCCGGAACCCCGCGCCGCGTGGCCTTCCTGATCCCGCTTCCCCGGTCAGCGCTGGTCCAGGGGCACCCATTCCCGGTGGGTCGGCCCGGTGTACTCGGCCCGGGGCCGGATCAACCGGTTGTTGGCGAACTGCTCCAGGACGTGGGCGGTCCAGCCGGAGATGCGGCTGACGGCGAAGATCGGCGTGTACAGCTCGAAGGGGATCCCCATGACGTAGTAGGTCGAGGCGCTGTAGAAGTCCACGTTGGGGTACAGCCCCTTCTCCGCCGTCACCACCTTCTCCACCGCCTGGGAGATCTCGAACCAGCGGGTGTCGCCCGCGGCCTCGGCCACCTTGCGGGACAGGCGGCGCAGGATGGTGGCCCGGGGGTCTTCGGTCTTGTACACCCGGTGGCCGAAGCCCATGATCCGCTTCTTGGCCGCCAGGGCCTCCTTGACCCACGCCTCCGCCTTGTCCGGCGAACCGATGGCCAGCAGGGTGCGCATCACCTGCTCGTTGGCGCCGCCGTGGAGCGGCCCCTTCAAGGCACCGATGGCGGCGGTGATGGCCGAGTACATGTCGGACAGGGTCGCCGCCACCACCCGGGCCGCGAAGGTGGAGGCGTTGAGCTCGTGGTCGGCGTGGAGCACCAGGGCCACGTTCATGACCTCGGCGTGGAGGGGGCTCGGTTCCTCCCCCCGCAACATGTAGAGGAAGTTGGCGGCCAGCGGCAGGTCCCGGCGCGGCGCCACCGGTTCCTTGCCCTGGCGCACCCGCTCGATGGCGGCCACCAGGGTGGGGAACTGGGCCACCAGGCGCGTCGCCCGGCGCAGGTTGGCCTCCGGGGACTGGTCCTCCTGGTCGGGGTCCAGGGTGCCCAGGTAGGATACGGCGGTGCGCAGGGCGGCCATGGGGTGGGTCGCCGGCGGGATCCGCTGGATCAAATCCAGGACCTGGCCGGGCAGGGTCTGGGCCGCCCGCAGCTGCTGGACGAAGGCGTCCAGCTGGGCCCGGTTGGGCAGGTCGCCGTGCCAGAGGAGGTAGACCACCTCTTCGAAGGAGGCGTGTTCGGCCAGGTCGCGGACGTCGTAGCCGCGGTAGACCAGCCGCCCCTCCTTGCCGTCGATGAAGCAGATCTCGGAGGTTCCCGCCACCACGTCTTCCAAGCCGGCGGGATTGGGTTGGGCCATGCCACATCCCCTTCCT
>DATCLH010000160.1:0-1778 GCA_036564035.1 Thermaerobacter sp. | reverse complement strand
TCGTCGTCCACCAGGGGGACCGCCGAGTAGCGGTGGTGCTCCATCCGCTCCATGGCCTGGCGCAGGGTGTGGCGCGGGCTGAGCCAGACCACCTCGGCCTTGGGCAAAAGGAAGAAGGCCACGTTCACGGCCATCACCGCCTTCATCTTAGACCATCCCCGGCGGCGGTGCCCCTTGGGGCCGGGCCGGGGTGCCCCTTGCCCAGGCGCTGGTGCCCCTGGGGGCCGGCGCGAAGGCCCCTTGCCCAGGCGCGGATGCCCCTTGGGGCCGGGTGCCCCTTGGGCCGGGCCGGGTGCCCTTGGGCCGGACCGGGTCGCGGCGCCTGCCCGGCACCCCGCCCCACGGCGACGGCCTGCGCGGGACTCGATGCCGGCCACGGCCGCTGGCCCGGAACCCGGCCGGCTCGCGGCAGCCTTGCCGCGGGCCCAGCCGGTCCGCGCACCGCTAACCCTCCCAATCCGGAAGGACTGGGGGCACTCGTGCCGAATCCTGGTTCCATCATGGCCACGCCCCGCGCCCTTTCGTTCCTACGGATGCCACCCCCCGCCGCCCTCCCCGTGCGCCGGGCCATGGCGGGGGTCCTGATCGGCGCCACCCTCTGGGGCCTGTCGGGCACGGCGGCCCAGCAGCTGATGCAGGGGTACGGGGTGACGCCCCACTGGCTGGTGACCACCCGGATGCTGGTGGCCGGGCTGTTGCTCCTGATCACCAGCCGGCTGCAGGGGACCCCGGATCTGCTGGGGCCCTGGCGCGAGTCCAGGAGCCGCCGCCAGCTGGCGGTCTTCGCCCTGGGCGGGCTCGTGGGCGTGCAGTACAGCTACATGGCCTCCATCGCCCTGGGCAACGCCGCCACCGCCACCTTCCTCCAGTACCTGGGGCCGGTCTTCGTCACGATGTACGAGGTGGTCCGCTGGCGCCGGCGCCCCCAACCCCGGGAAGGGGTCGCCCTGCTGCTGGCGTTGGGCGGCACGCTGCTGCTGGCCACCGGCGGCTCCCTCCACCGGCTGGTGGTGCCGGCCGGCGCCGTGGCGTGGGGGTTGATCTCGGCCCTGACCCTGGCCTTCTACACCCTCTCGGGAGCGGGCCTCTTGCGCCGCTGGCCGCCGGCCCTGGTCATCGGCTGGGCGATGCTGGTGGGCGGAGCGGCCATGGCCCTGGTGGCGCCGCCCTGGCGGCCCGGCCCCCAGCCGGTGGCGTGGGACGCCGGGGCCGCCGGCCTGTGGTTGTTCGTGGTGGTGGGCGGCACCCTGCTGGCGTTCACCCTCTACCTGGCCAGCCTGCGTTATCTGCGGCCCTCCCAGACCAGCCTCTTGGCCTGCATGGAGCCCCTGGCCGCCGCGGCCTCGGCGGCCCTCTGGCTGGGCGTGCCCTTCACCGGCCCCATGGCCGTGGGCGGGGCGGCGGTGCTGGCGGCGGTGCTGATGCTCTCGGCCCGGGAGTCCCGGGGTCCGGGGACCTCCCCGGCCCCTTGACGCCGGGGGCCGCGGCGGGACCAGGTCGCCTTGAGGCCTTCCGGGCCCCTGGGGGGCGTTACCTGGGGGGCGTTACGCCCCGTCGCCGGGCCGGTTCCCGCCGTGGTGCCGGTTTCGGCCCGGGTAGACCGGCAACTCCAGCAGGCGCCCGCCCGGGCCTCGGGTTGCGGCGAACCGCAAGGCGGCGGCGATCTCGCCGGGGTCGATCCAGCCGCGAGGATCCGCCTCCGGCATGGCCTGCCGGTTTGCCGGCGTGTCCACCACCCCCATGGGGTAGACCACCACCACCCGGATGCCCTCCTCCCC
>DATCLH010000159.1:0-3296 GCA_036564035.1 Thermaerobacter sp. | reverse complement strand
GCCGGCGGCCACGTGCCGAACCCCACCTACGAGCAGGTGTGTACGGGAACCACCGGCCACGCCGAGGTGGTCCAGGTCACCTTTGACCCCGCCGTGATCAGCTACCGGGAGCTGTTGGAGGTCTTCTTCGCCGTCCACGATCCCACCACCCCCAACCGCCAGGGGCACGACGTGGGACCCCAGTACCGGTCCATCATCCTCTACCACTCGCCGGAGCAGAAGGCCACGGCGGAGGCGGTGATCCGCGACCTGGAGGCCCGGGGCGTGTGGGAGGACCCCATCGTCACCCAGGTGGTGCCCTTCGAGACCTTCTACCCCGCCGAGGAGGTCCACCGCCGCTTCTACCGGCGCAACCCCTTCTATCCCTACTGCCAGGTGGTCATCGACCCCAAGGTGCAGAAGTTCCGGCGCCAGTTCGCCCACCGGCTCAAGGGGACGAACGCGGCCGGCGGCGATAAGGCGGCCGGCAGGGATTGAGAGGGCGAGGCTTACGGCCGATGGATCGCGCGCAGAGGGCGACCCCTCTCTTTCCCAGAGGGAATGCCTCCTCGCCGTCGAACTGTGGGCCATTAAGGGCGGAGCTCGATCCGGGGGCGTGGTTCCGCCCAATGACCCACGGGGGTGGTGCGGTTGCAACGGCTGGGTGAAACCCTTAGCCGGTGGACTCAGCGGTACCTGCCGGACTCCTTCATCTTTGCCATCCTGTTGACCCTTCTGGTCTATGTCCTAGCCTTAATCTTCACCGACCACGGCCCGTACCAACTGGTCCTCGATTGGTACGGGGGCTTCTGGAACCTGCTGGCCTTCGGCATGCAAATGACCTTGATCCTGGTGACGGGGTACGCCCTCGCCAACACATCCGTGGTCCGGCGCGGATTGAACCGCCTGGCCGACTGGCCCCGGACGCCCGGACAAGCGGTAGCGCTGGTAGCCTTCGTGACCGGCGCCTTGGGACTCATCAACTATGGTCTCAGTCTGGTGGCGGGTGCTCTCTTGGCCCTCGAGGAGGGACGGAGCTCTACCCGCCGCGGGATCAAGGTTCACTTCCCCCTGCGAGTGGACGGTGGGTACATCGGGCTGATGATCTGGCACGGGGGGCTGTCCGGATCGGCACCGCTGACGGTCAACACCCCGGGACACTTCCTCGAGGACCAGATGGGGCTCTTGCCCTTGTCGGAGACGCTGTTCCGGCCGTTCAACGTGGTGGTGGCCCTGGCGCTGCTCGTGCTCGCGCCCTGGATCATGGCCCGGATGCATCCAGCGGAAGAGTCGGTGGAAGAGCTGCCCGCGGCGCTGGCCGGCTCGTCCAGCGATGGGGTGGCGGCAGCGATGGAGCCCGCACCTGTGGTGGGGTCCGGGACACCCGGTACGGCGACGACCCTGGCTGAGCGGCTCGAGAACAGCCGGATCTTGACGGGGCTGGTGGTGCTCGCGGGGTTGATCTACATCGCCAGTGCCTTTATCCAGAAGGGGATCGCGGCCCTGGACATCAACATGGTCGTCTTCATCTTCCTTGTTCTCGGCATGTTGCTGCACGGCACGCCGATCCAGTACGTCCGGGCGGTGGCGGATGGCATCCGTTCGGCCAGCGGGGTCGTCCTCCAATTCCCCTTCTACGCCGGCATCATGGGGATCATGACGGCATCGGGCTTGGTGGCCGTCATCGCCAACTGGTTCGTCGCCATTTCAACACCCCTAACCTTTCCCTTTTGGACCTTCGTCAGCGCATGCCTGGTAAACCTGGCCGTACCATCGGGGGGCGGTCAGTGGGCGGTACAAGGCCCCATCGTGATCCAGGCCGCCCAGGCGATGAACCTGGATTTGGGCAAGGCCGTGATGGCCGTGGCCTTCGGTGATGAGCTGACCAACATGATCCAGCCCTTCTGGGCCATCCCCCTTCTAGGATTGACGGGCCTGCGCGCCGGGCAGATCCTGGGCTACACGGCGGTGGTCATGCTGGTCGCCTTCGTGGTGATGAGCGTAGGTCTGGTCTTCCTTCCCTGAGAAAGAACGGCCCCTGAGGAAGAACGGCGGGCCGGTTCGACCATCGCGGACGAACCGGCCCGCCGGCTTTCTGCCCTTGGTTGCGCCGTCAACCCGCTGCCTCCTGGCTCTCCGCGGCCGTGCCCCGTGGCTGCTGCACCACCAGCACCGGCAGGTGGGCGTGGCGCAGGACGTACTCGCTGACGCTCCCCAGAAGGACCTCCTGGACGCGCCCCAGGCCGCGGCGTCCCATGACGATCACCTGGAAGCCGCCGTTCTGGGCGTAGCGGCAGATCTCCGGCCCGGGTGCGCCGATGGCCACGTCCACGGTGGCGGCAAAGCCGGCTCCGGCCAGCTCGTCCGCAAGGGGCTGGAGGTCTCGGCGGGCGTTGGCCTCCCCCAGCAGGATCAGGTCGTCCCCGCCCGTCAGGGGAGGAACCAGCGGGTTCGTCACGCCCGGTGGAACGGGCGGCGGCAGCACCTGGAGGACGGTCACCTCGACCCCGTCGGGCCGGGGCATCAGCTCCTTAAGCGCCCGGACCAGGCGCCGGGCGTCGTCCTTGCCGTCGGCCGCGATCAGGATGCGCCGGTACATGATTCCCACCTCCTTGGTTCACCTTTACCGTCGAGGACCCACCTGAGGGGTGGCTGAGTGGGCCATGAGGCCATGCTGAAGAACCGGCAGACCGGGCCCGGGATGGGGCCCGTGAAGCCCACGCCCCCAGCGGCGGCCGGGGCGCCTGGGGGGAAGACCGCCGCAGCCCAGGATCCGGCGGAGCGGGCGGTCCGGTCTCCGGAACCCTACGGCCTGGCGGGACCGATGGCGCCTCCCCCGGCGGAACGACCCATGGTTCGCCGGGCCGGCCAGCCTCCGGCCGAGCCGGCCGGCCCAGCGGCGTCCATGCCGGTGTCCATGCCCCGGCCCGCCGGCCACGGTGCCCGGCTGGCGCCGCCCGGTACCGGCGGCCCGCGGCCGCTGCGGCCGGCGGGGGGCGCCCACCTGCCGGCCTGGTCGACCACGCCGCTGACAGGCCGGCCGCCCATGGCCGAGCCCCTGGCCACCGGCTTGCGCGAGCACATCGAGGACCTCCTGGGCAAGGTCGAACACTGGACGGGCCAGCTGGCCCTTGACGAGCCGATTCCCGCCGCGACGGCGCGGCTCGAGCTCCTGTTGCAGGAGGCCCTGGGCCGTCCGGCCGACCTGGTCGTGGTGCCCATCCGGCGGCCGGGGGCGGCGACCCTGCTGGTCGCCTACGTGGACGGCCTCGCCGGGCAGGAGCTGCGGGCGCAGTTCATTTTCCGCCCGCTGCAGG